>NZ_JAOQJI010000032.1:0-46057 GCF_025567125.1 Phocaeicola fibrisolvens
AAGTAAATTCAAATCCGTTCTCCCCAAAATTACTCATAACAAATTGAATCTCAATAATTTCAAAGAACTACTATGATTTTTTAGTGGACACTAATGAATCAAGCCAACACATGATAAGTCGTCGTGTAAGAGAGTCACGATAAGAGGCCTAAAAACATCCTCTTTTCAGGCCTGTTCAAAACCATTAATAAAGTGTCGGAATCCGATATTATGTAGTCAAAAATTGCAACTATAAAACCGCTCTGTTCTTTGTCAAAATAAGAATTGTGCTATAAATTTGTCATAAAAACAAACAGAACATACACAAAAAAGCATTGCCAAGGGACAATCTTTCCCCTACAAATACAGATTTACCAAGGCTAGCTTCCATGCCTTTTTATACATACACAACAGCCGAAATCAGGAAGCCATCGGCAACATAAAATCATCTTATTATGAGAAAACATTTTTTTTCAAACTTGTTCGTGCTTGCAATGGCACTCTGTGCGACCATGAACCTCACTTCATGTAGCAGCGATGACGATCCCACAGAAGGAGTTACAGAAGGTCTCGTCGAAGAAACATTACCGACTCAGAAAGGCTGGTCAGGTTCACTGGAAAACGGTATCAGTACGTATACTCCCGACGACCCCGATGCAGACTATCCTACTTACTATGCATTTTCTTTCGAGAACGGAGTTTGCAACGATGCCGTATACAATGTAATATGCGATGATGAAACTGAAGCCAGCTACATCTGCAACATGCTGAATAACGGAACATTTGATGACTTGGAAAGTGACGACTATTCCTATCAGGCAAGCAAAGCTTCCGTTCTGTCTCAATCACTCCGACAGCTGAATGCTTTCAAACAAGTGGCATTGAAATACAACAAGGCCTCACGTGCCGATATGCTGGGTATTTCCTGCAGCCAAAACGGAAAAGTTGTATTCTTTAAACTGAATAGTTTCGTTGGAAAGAATGGAGAAACCGTCAAAACTGCCATTAACATATGGAGTGGCAATATGGACAGTCTTCCTGAATCTCCATTGTTCGGTACTTACGACAGCAATACGGGAACATATACCAACAACAACATTATGGGAATTTCCAACAGCAAATACGAAATCCATACACAATATGATGGTAACTATGTCAAAGATTTTACCACTACACTGACTTTACCTAACGCTAGCTGGGCACAACTGTTGAAGGAAGTATTTGACGAACAGACTTCTGATTATACCGATTTATTCGGAAATGCTCCTGAAATCACTCTGGAAGGAAATACGGTAAGTATAAAAGCACTCATCGTTGGAGATGTTCCAAGAGAAACGGTAGAACAATACATCATTATTCTTGACTTGATGATGAATCGACCGTTTGTTGTTTCATTCTTCTAAAAAATAACAAGAAGGCTGCTTTCTTCGTCGGGGAAAGCAGCCTTTTTTGTGTCCGTACATTCTTCTATATCCGTTTTTTCCCTTGCGTACAAACACTTCAACGGTCATTCAAAAAACACAAGGACGTTTCAACTCACACGCAAATATATTTGAAACAAAATGTTCAAGCGTTTTCCTCCCAACGTAAATGTGTTTTCAGCCCGTCTTAATCCACAGAAAATCAGCAATAAAAAAATTTGCTATTCTTCTCGAAATGCTGTATGCTCCTCCGCGCACCGATAATGCAAGGGAGAAAGCCCGGTTTCTTTCTTGAAAAAAGTCCCAAAAGCGGACGCATTTGGAAAATGAAACTCATCGGCTATTTCCTGCACGGGCTTGTTCGAGTTCTTCAGCAAGAGCATGCTGCGGCGAATGATGGCCCGAAACACCAGTTCCTGTACCGTATATCCGCACACGGACTTTGACAAGGCTGAAAGATATTTGGGAGTCAAACAAAGCTTGTCAGCATAAAACGCCACTCCCCTCTCCTCCTTGTAGTATTTTTCCACCAGCCGAATCAGCTGGATAAAGGTATCAATCTTGTGTCCGGCAGCCTTGTTCTCTTCCATCAACCGCCGGCTGTAAATGGCACAGAGCCGATAGGTCAGGGCCAGCAGCAACAGTTTCCGTTCATGGTTGCCGAAAGGATTATCCGCGGCATGCCGGTAACGGCTGATCAGGGTGATATAACGGGCAATGTCTTCTTCCTCCCCTGTAGTCCATACATAACAAGGCTCCGGAGTCAGCGTAGCATAAAGATGCATGGCTACTACGGAACTGCCCAACAGTTCCCGAATAGGGTCTACCCGGTAAAACAAAATATCCACACGCAAGTCGTCTGTATACGTTCCGGCACAAAATTCCGTAGCTTCGGACAAGAAAACTGTTTCTCCGGCTTTCGCCGTAAAAGGTTTCCGGTCCAGCGTAAACTGAAAACTCCCTTGCTCACAGACCACTAGTCCCAGATAATCCATCCGGAAAGTTTTCTGCAATACAGCCGGAAAAGCTTCCACCACGCCTTCCGAACAACAAATATCCCTTCGTTCCACCAATGCCTGATTCAAGCGCATCAAGCGCTCTGTTTGTGTAGCCATAATACCGGTTCAAGTTATTTTTATACCAGTACGAAGATACACAAAAAAAGCGTCACGGCAGAGACTTCCATAGATATTCCCCGCTGAAAATATAGATTAAGAAACGAAAGGCCTCTCCGTGACGCATGACTATCTTCAAGAAACAGAAGCGGGAATCTTGTCCAGCCGCCTTTTCTTCCAGGGGATGAGCAGGAAAAAGACTGCACAGCCCAGACAACCGTAGAAAGTCCAGCCGGACATCTCCTTGACTGCCGACAGCGTGGCTTGCACCTGCACGGTTCCCTTTGCCGACATAGCCGCCATCTGTTCGGCTTCCTGCCCGCTCTTACCCTGATACTGCATGCCCTGTACCGTCTGCGCATAGGAAGCCGACACTTCCGGATTCAGCCGGTCGCGGTCTTGTGCGAAACAGGTGACATAATGTTGCTGGCGGTGCTGCATCACGTTCGTATAAAGTGCCGTACCGATACCGGGGCCCAGCGCCATCCGCACGGTAAGCATAATGCAAATCCAAGTAGAAAGATACTTATAGGGCATCCGCTGGTTGGCATACACTGCCGTCAGCGAATACAGCAGCATCATTCCCGTAGCCCGGATGATGACCGGATACTTCATCCGCTCATACAAGCCAGCAGTCTGCACCTCAAAGTACATGAACAGTGCCGAAAGTCCAATCAATACGAAACCCAACGAGAACAGGTATTTCAAATGTACTCCCTTACGTCCCAACATGACGGCAATGACACAGCCGATGAAATATCCCGCCATGCTCCAGTTGTTCAATGCCGCATTCTGCCAGTTGTCGATTTTCATCCCAACTCCGGTAAACACGTTCACGAACAAGGCGCTGGAATTGAAAATCATCAGCAACAGGAACAGCAGGATTCCTATCCGGATGGAACGCAACTTGAAGATGTCCATCAGGAAATACGGAGAATACTGTTTCTTTTCCATATACACAAAGAGAACCGTAAAGCACACGGCACTCCCCGTAGCCCAGCAGATAGAAGGGTCATCGTACCAGTCGAGCACCTTGCCATAGACCAGCACGTAAATCACCGAAGCACACATCAGACAGAAAATCACCACGCTCCCGAATTTCCGGAAAGTGATGGGGAAACGGCGCGAGGCATAGGTGTGGTAAGGCATGGTGACAAACACCACCAGTATGGAGAGCAACAACGCCCCCATCATGAAATAATAGACGTACTGCCATTCATATTCGTATGCCAGCCAGGCAGTCAGCGAGGTGCCCAACTGTCCGAGGATCATAAAGAACAGGTAGATGGTCGGCATGCTGACGCTTTTCTCTCCGTCCAGCTTGTCCCATCCTTCTGCATCCACAGGATCATTTCCGGGCGTGATGTTACGAGTAGCCTCCATCCCGAACGCATACTTGATCAGCGTAAACAGGTTGACCATCATCAGCACCATCCGCAGAAATCCCATCACCACGCTACAGACCGCCAGCACATAAATGCTGTCAGTCTTGGCGCAGACGTAACTCAGCAGGTAAAGCAAAGAAAAACCGACGATGCACATCATCTTTTCCCGACGGAGGCACACCAGCCCGTAGAAGAAGGGCGAAAAGGCAGCCATTCCTACAGAGGTGAGAAAACCGACAAACTGAATATGTTCCGACTGGATGCCCAGTCCACTGAGCATTTCCCCACTGTTGGCAGTATAAACCCCGCTAGCCGTCAGAATCGGCACAAAAAGTAGGACCAGAATCAGGATGCCCAGCGGTTTGGGCACCCAGTTATAAAACGGATAATTTTTAGGACAGGAAGGCATAATTCTACTTTTAAAGGAATCCATGAAAACGTGACACTCACAATTTGGCCTTAACGACCACCATCATTCCGGCAGCCAGACGGGCATTGTCTTCCTCGGACAAATCCGTAAAATCAATGCGCACCGGAATACGCTGCTGAATCTTGACAAAGTTGCCGGCAGAATTGTCGGTAGGTACCAGCGAATACTTGGAACCGGTGGCTCCGGAGATGGCCGTAATCTTTCCGGTAAACTCCCGACCACTGAGGGCATCGACGGCAATCCGTACTTCCTGCCCCAACCTCAGGTTCTCTACCTGCGTTTCCTTGTAATTGGCCACAATCCATTTCTGACTGTCCGGAAGAATGTACGTCACACTTTGTCCGGCAGTGATGTACTGCCCTTCTTCCAAGGCCCGGCGTCCCAGTTTCCCGTCACAAGGAGCCAGCACCACCGTATAGGAGAGATTCAGGCGGGCCATCTCCAAAGCCGCCTTCGCCCGCTGTATGGCGGCCTCCGTACTCTCCTTCCGGTTAGACACCTCCTTGACACCCGACATAGCCGCCCGCTGCTGACGTCGGGTCGCTTCCAGTTTTTTGCGGGTAGCCTCGTATTCCGTTTCAATCTGTTCCAGCTGAATCGGAGTTGCCGCATTGCGCTTTAGCAGATTCTCGTACCGCTGGCGGTCTTTCTCCAACTTGGCCAGACGGATTTCAATCTCGGCAATCGAAGCCTCATAGACCGAAGCCGTGGTCTGTGTGGTCTGCAAGGTGGCATCCATCACGGTAGCTCCCGCCATCGCATCTTTCAGTGCGGCTTCTGCCTCCATCACCCGAATCCGGTACTCCCTGTCGTCCAACACCAGGAGCGTATCTCCTTTATTCACCTGTTGATGCTCGGTAAAATAAATTTTCTTGATGTATCCCGATGCTCTCAGGTTTACCGGAGAGATATATTGTTCCACCTGTGCGTCGTTGCTCGTTTCCGTATGCTTGTAGTCCAAAAACATGCAGACCACTTCGACCACTCCCCACAAAAGGAGAACGATTCCCAAAAGACTGGCCAGCAGCTGGCGACGACGTTGTTTTTTCAATTTCAAGGCTTTTTCCTGAAGCGTATGATTTGTAGTTTTCATATACGATGCATATTTAAAGTGAATCAATGAGTGGTATTTGTCTGAAACAGGCGGTCCAGTTGGCCTGTCAGTTTCAGCAAGGTCAGGTTGGCCACCTGATAGTTGTAGTGTGCACTGAGGTAATTGTTCTGTGCCTCGCTCATGCGCATTTCATCCTGAAGAACCTCCGTCATGGAAGCGATACCCTCCCGGTAGCGGTCGGTCGTCACCTGATAGACCTCTTCGGCCAGCAGGTAATTGTCTTTCTGCTTCTGGAAATTACGCTGGTTGTTCATCAGGTCGTTCGTGGCATTCAGATACTGCGTCTCCATATTCTTCCGCATATTTTCGTAGTTCAGCCGGGCGTTCTCCTCATCAATTTGGGCCTTCCGGATGCGCGCCCGCTTGTCCAACCCGTCGAAAATCGGCACACGGAGAGTCAGCCCCAACCCGCTGGACGGATACCAGTGGTTGGAAGGGCCGGAATGAAACCAATGACGAGCCTTGTCGGTGTATGCCGAATACATCCAGCTCCCTGTCAGGCTCAGCGAAGGAAGATAGCCTTGACGAATCAAATCTTTCTGCTGTCCGGTCAGTTTCTTTTGAGATTCCAGCAGCTGCAATTCATACAAATCGCTGCGCAGTCCGGTCAAGGAGACCGATTCCACCTGCTCTGGATTCACCGGCGTCAAGGCAATCTCCTCTTCCGCCGGATAGTCCATCACGTATTTCAACAGGTTCAATTGCTGCACCAGCATCGACTTCGCATTGTCATACTGCACCTGCAGGTTCTCCAAGTTGATATTGACCCGCTTCACGTCCACCTCCATGGCCATGCCGTTGTCGAAGAATGCCTGGGTAATGTCGCGCAACTCCTGCAACCGCACCCGGTTTTCCTGAATCAGGGCCAGCTGTTCCACCGTGTTCTGCCCCAGGTAATACATCTTACTGATTTGCAGCACCAAGTCCTCCCGCGCTTTTTCGTACGACAAGCGGTTCAGCTCGTTCATCGTACGGGCAATGTCAATGGCTGTGTACACCGTCTGGTTGTAAAGCGGCATCTGCAACTGCAAACCTGCCGACGCATTGTATTGCAGCGTCTTGGTCACGTTGTAGGGATTGCCGTATGCCGAACCATCGGTGACTGATACGGGAGGATTAAAATTGTCGTTAAATCCAGCTACCGCATTGATTTGTGGCAACAACTTCGCCCGGTTCTCGCTGAGCAGATGCTTGGCTTTCCGCAGTTCATTGCGACTGCTAGCCAACGAAAGATTGTTCTCGATACCTATTCTCAGGCACTCTTCCAACGTGAGCGTGCGCTGCGCCAAGACAGGAACCCACGTGAACAAGGAAGTTAAAATGACTACTAATTGCTTCATGTTTTTTCGTTTCTTAATCTGAAGCAAAGATAGTCTGTCAGCTACTTACGCGATTATTCAGAAAAGGAGAGAGACTATTCAGATTTTCCTTTTTTTAATGACAGACACAAAAAAACTCATTGATATGCAGATACCACATACCAATGAGCCATTAAACACTATACACAGAATTATTTCAATATCTCATCCAAATAGTTATAGAAGTCCTCACTCTCCCCCACCATTCTCTTCAAAATATTTCCTTGACGGTCAATTACAATCTTGGTTGGATAACCTGATACTCCATACATTACTGCCACATCCGGCTGTCCGGTATTTCGAACATTCACCCAAGGTATCCCATGTTCTACCACCGCCGCTTTCCATTTTTCTTCCGTATCATTACAATCTATTCCCACAAACACCACCTCATTCTTGTGCTTCCGGTATGCTTCTTTCATATCAGGTAAACCTTTGATACACCATCCACACCAACTTCCCCAAAAATCCAGTATTACATATTTTCCTTTCATTGAAGCAAGTGAGAATTCATTTCCCTGAATATCTTTCAAGGTAAAGTCGGGAGCAGGCATTCCTTCCTTTACTTTCTCCATAACCTGCTGACGAGCTTTCCCCTTTTCGCATTCCATCTGGATGATTTGATACAAAGGTTGCATCACCCCTGTACGGACTGTTTCTGAAAGCATACCCAACAAGGAGTCTACAACTTCCAGTTTCAAAGGAGTCTGTGACAACAAGAAAACAGACAAATCCTGATCCGGATGCTTCCGAATATAATCAGTAGAGATTCCAATCATCGCCCGTTCCCACTCTTCGGCCGGCATATATACCTGACGAAGAGAGTCTTCCGCAACTCCTTTCAGCTCCATTTCTCTACAAACCCTCCTCAATGAGTCCAATTTATGTTCATATACATTCTGCTTCGCAAGCAACTGACTGTAAGTATCATAAAATGTATCACCTGCCAATGTATATCCATCCAACGAACCATTTACTACCACCTCCTTTCCTGGAAGCAGAACAAAAGATATTGCATCCATCGAAATGGCTGGGATACGTCCTTGCATATCAGGAGTCAAAGACGGTTTTTCCATAATCACTACTTGTTTTAGAACCGAACACTCCAGTTGAAGTGCAAACTTTCCATCTTTCAAGGGCACTGCCGTGTCGTTCACAACCTGTCGTTCAGTGGATGGGTTAATCTCAAATGAACGCACCAGCAAAGTATCACTTTGCACACCGGTCAATGTGCCAGACAAATTATACTGAGGAGAAGAGGTGCAAGCTGCCAATAAGCAACTACCCCATACTGAGAGAATCAAATTTTTTTTCATGGTATTCAGATTTAACTTTTTACAAACAAATATACAATAAAATCCGAATTCCACTCTCTGAAATCCGGATTTTACCTGATACTTTAAAAAGGTCTGCACACCCTTATTCTTAATTTAAAGAGAGTATGTACAAGGTCTCTTTATCAGCTTAACAGTCTTATTTAAACATCTTTTCCAAGTCCTCTTCTTTCAATACAGCCAATACAGTCTTTCCGTCAGGCGTGTAGTTCGGAGTTGACACGGCAAACAAATCATCTACCAGTCGATTCATTTCTTCGTCTGTCAAAATCTGTCCCGGCACGATAGCCGCAGCTTTTGCCAGCGAAAGCGCCAGCATATTCTGTACTTCTTCTTTCACCTTACAGCCTTTTTCAATAGCCGTATGTACCATGTCTGTTACCAGTTTCTCCGGATTCAACCCTTCAATTCCTGCCGGAATCCCATTGATGGCATAAGTACCTCCTCCCAGACTGCTGAGTTCAAAGCCCAACGCATTCAAATCATCCATACATTCCTCGAGCATCGGAATCTCTGAGGGCGAGAAATGTACCATATCTGGAAAAAGTATACGCTGAGAAGTATTTTTCCGGTTCTCTATCTGAGCCATATAGCGTTCAAAAAGAATCCGAACATGTGCCCGCTGTTGATTGATAATCATCAACCCCGACTTTACAGAAGTCAGAATAAAACTCCCCTTATACTGATAATGACGCATGGAATTTTCCAATGGAAGTTTCTCTTTCTCCTCTCCAACCACTGGCGATGACGTATTTTCAACTTGTGCCCCTTCTTCCCATACAGCTGATTCTTCATAAGCCGGTTTTATTTCCTCCTCCGGCTGAACAGTTACATTTCTTTCCAAACCCTCAAACAAAGGCTCCCATTCAACCCGATTCTTATGTCCGCCAAAAGAAGGAGTATAATTACCGCTTCGCCCAAAACCTGGCAGTGAGTCTCTCCGATTCATCGAAGAACGGGCAGAAACTTCATTTTCATTGGAAGAAGGTATCCATTCTTGCTCCTGTCCTAAATCCAAAGTCGTATCCGCATGTCTGCCTGAAGCCGATGAATATGCAGAAGGAGGAACAGCCGACGTATTGAATGGATTGTAAGAAGGATCAAAGCTTGTAGGAGGAGGAGCCACCGTATAAGGAGAATTCTCAAAAGCAGGAATATCCGGCATACCCTCCGTATCAAAGTCAATGGAAGGCACCGCATTGAAACGTCCTAAAGTTTCCTTCACAGCGGCAGAAAGTATCTGCCATACGGCTTGCTCATTCTCAAACTTAATTTCGGTCTTGGTAGGGTGAATATTGACATCAATATCTGAAGGAGACACCTCAAAATAAATAAAATAAGAAACCTGCTCTCCTACAGGTATTAAATTTTCGTATGCACTGGCCACAGCCTTATGAAAATAAGGATGTCGCATATAACGTCCGTTCACGAAAAAGAATTGGCGGAAACCTTTCTTACGAGCTGACTCCGGACGACCGATGTAACCATGAATCTTTACCATTGTCGTATTGATATCCAAAGACAAAAGTTCCTGATTCAATTTCTTCCCGAATACACCCATGATACGCTGGCGCAAAGGAATAGCCGGCAAATTCAACATTTCTGTACCGTTATGGCTCAATACGAACGAGATATCCGGATTGACCAATGCAATCCGTTCAAATTCAGCCACAATATTACTTAACTCCGTCTGATTGGATTTTAGGAATTTCCGACGGGCCGGTACATTGAAAAACAGATTCTTGACAGAAAAATCACTTCCTTGCTGGCAAGCCACAGCCTCCTGTTTTTCCACCTGAGAACCGGAAATCTGGATACAAGTACCCAATCCGTCTCCATTACAACAGGTTTTCAGTTCTACCTGTGCTACAGCCGCAATAGAGGCCAGTGCTTCACCACGAAATCCCATGGTATGGAGGGCAAACAAATCGGCAGCCTCACGAATCTTGGAAGTGGCATGACGTTCAAAAGCCATTCGGGCATCCGTTTCCGACATACCTTTCCCATCATCAATCACCCGAATACAAGTCTTTCCTGCGTCAGTCACCAGCACTTCTATATTCTTCGCACCCGCATCTACGGCATTTTCCACCAGTTCCTTTATAACAGACGCGGGACGTTGTATCACCTCGCCAGCCGCAATTTGGTTAGCTACCGAATCCGGCAACAAACGAATTACATCTCCCGAGGTCATAACGTAAATTCTCCCGTAATCAGATAATGTAAAATATAAAGCAAGACTACAATGGCCACAAACATGACTCCATAGCTCAGAGGTTTACGCCCGCTTTCTTTACGGCGTTTCAGGTAGGTCGTTCCTTCTACGAACTTTCCACGAATGTCTTCCGGATTAAACTCCTTCGGAGGAAGCATTCCCAGTTCGCGCTTGGCTGTCTCTTCTATTTTCTGCAGTTTTTCCTTGCGTTCGTCTACGTAAATGTACTCATGACGAAATCCGCGAGGCTTTCTCATTGTAAACATTCCCATATCTTATTCCTCCTTCTTTTTCTCAAACAAACGGCTATTTGGCAAAACGACTGGACCACGTACATTCTTTTTCAGCTGATCTTCCACACGTTTTCCTCTCCAGTTAAAGATATCGGCCTTATTTTGCGGACGAATATAATCAAACCACACAAAATTTTCCAGACGGTCCTTCCCTGCCGGAATCTGCGTCATCGGATACAATACTCCATTCGACTTCGGACTCATTACCATTCGCTCTATTTTCCGATTTTGCAGATAGATTTCAAGTTTACTGGTTTCCGAAACATTCATTCCGATTAACGTACTGTCAGAATCCATCGGATAATACACCACTCGTACCGAACCTATCACTTCCGTCTTTCGCATCTCTCCACCGACAAAATAGGATTTCATTTCTTTTCCTGTCACCTGATTATAAACGGTAGAATCCACTTTCTCTACAGAAAGCGCTTGTCCGATGATGTGCGACCAGTCAATGGTACTGTCGTTCATGTAAACCTTTATCACCTCTCCTAGAAGCTGTTGATTCTTATTCCAGATAATAGGATCACGATACATCGTCAGACAACTGTCCACGGTAGAAAATACCAGTGAATCAGCTGTTCCTTGCACGTCTGTACGATAGAAGCGCACTTTATGAAATGCACGCATCTCCCGAAACATTGAATCTGTATTTTGATGAAAAGTCTCCATCAGTAACGTATCTGCATGCAAGAACAAACTGTCTCCCTGCGAATAGTCTATGGCTACGGCACTGTCTGTTGCAAAAGCATAATCCTTCTGTTCATTATAATAACCGTATTCTCCCGTCAACATGTTTCGATTGATTGTATCCGTCATTACCATCCGGCTGAACGCTTCTCCCACTCCTGTATTACGGTCGTAGAAAAGTGTATCCCCCGTCAACTGCTTTCCTTGATTGGTCAAAACGGAACGCTCATACAAATCAGCCTTTCCCGTTACAGTATTATAGGTGCCTTTTTCCGAATAAATGTGGTTGGCATCACTCCAAATATCAGAGGGCCCCACAATATCGGCTACCTTCGACGCTGTATTGTAACGCAAGGTATCTGAGGTCAACGTAAACTGAGGATTGACCAGTTTCACATTGTAATTAAATACAGACTGTTTGGTCTGCGGACTATATTCTCCCCATTCCGACGTCAGCACATTCTGTTCATCCATCAACGTTCCTCCATCAAAGAAATATCCCAGATTGTATACCCGATCGTAATTCAAGCTATCGGTCAGCAACGTAGTAGTACGGTTTTCCATACGCACATTACAGCGCATTTCTGCAATCTGAGTCAATCCGTCATAGTACAAGCGGTCGCCATATAGAAACAAGGTATCTCCTTGTACCATCTTCACATTGCCAAAGGCCTCAAAGCTGCTAACCTTGTCATAATAACAAGCACTGTCACAATACATGTATACACTGTCGTGGCGGAACTCCACATTGCCCGTCACAATCTGTGCATCCGGATGCTGGGCATCCTTCCGCAACAAATCAGAATGCAGCAAATAGACCTTGCTTTTAGCTACAGGACGTTGCTTTAAATCCGTTTTTTTCGGTGTATTCTTCGATGAAGTTTGTGTTTGTTCCTGCTTTACTGGATGCTGAAGAACAGAAAGTCCTCCCTGAGCCGAAAGACTCAGTATAGTCAAACAAAACGCCACGACCGGCAGAAAACGGTGCATTCTCACACGGTCTGATTTTTTATCTGTTTTCTGTTTCATGTACAGGTATTCTCATCACTGTTTAATCCATCCCGGATATTTAAAATCACATTTACGCCAAGATGGATTAATCCGTACGTATGTATTTTTCTGTTTCTCTACAATCCATTTCTGCAATTTTTCCTCGCTGCGGTTGGCTGTCACAATATCTTTCAAACGTTGATAGTCTTCTGCAATCGTAGCTTTGTGACCCTCAATACGGTTTTTCAGTTTCACAATGGCACACACTTCCTTTCCTTTCGCGTTAATCATGGTAAACGGCTGAGAAACCTCTCCAATCTGCATACCTTCTACCTTCTTGGCCACTTCCTGTGAAACCAGTCCAGCGAGTTGTTGCATTTCAAAACGGGAAGTAGAAGTCTGAGGGTTAGCCAGCAAACCGTGGTTGTTACGCGTATCCTTATCTTGTGACACCCACATTGCTGCTTCATCAAACGTCACTTTCCCCTTCCGGATATCATTGGCCAACGTATCCAACTTGTTCAGTTCAGCTTCAATTTCCGCTTCATCCACACGCGGCTTAATCAAGATATGACGGTAGCTTACACGGTCGCCACGCTTTTCAATTAACTGCGCAATATGATAACCATATTCCGTCTGGAATACTTTTGAGATTTTCTTAGGGTCTGTCAAATTAAATACCACATTGGCAAATTCCGGAGTCAGCTCTCCACGCCCTGTAAAGCCATATTCACCTCCACGACGAGCAGAACCCGGGTCTTCGGAATACATACGTGCCAAAGTAGAGAACGTTGTTTCTCCCTTGTTGATACGTTCCGTAAATTCACGCAACTCTTTCTTTACCCGTTCAATTTCTTCGTCCTTAATCTTAGGTTCACGTGTAATAATCTGCACCTCTACCTGGGTCGGAACAAAAGGAATGCTATCCTGTGGCAGACGGCTGAAATAATTTCGCACTTCTGCCGGAGTCAGCTTGATGTCTCCCACAATCTTTTTCTGCATCGCCTGTACGGTCAGCCCGTCACGGATATTCTCACGCAACATCTCCCGAATTTGTGTGGAAGTCTTGTTATAGTATTCCTCCAACTTTTCCTTTGAACCAATCTGTTCGGTAAGCCAGGCAATTCGTGACTCCACCTCCTGAAGCACTTCCTGATCGCTCACCTCAATACTATCAATTTCCGCCTGATGAAGGAACAGTTTCTGTACGGCCAGTTCTTCCGGTATCACACAATAAGGGTCACCGCCAAAACGACGCCCTTCATACTGAGCATTCAAACGTTCATTTTCTACATCCGATTTCAAAATGGCTTCATCGCCGACAACCCACACCACTTCATCAATCACATTATCTTGTGCCATCGTGGGTACTGTTCCTGTCAAGGCAAATAAGAAAGCCAAGACACCAGTCATAATCAATTTATTCATTTTCTGTCTATTTGATTTGTTTGGTCCGTTACATTACAACGGACGAAGATACGGCATTAATTACTTTTTTCCGCAACAATTAACGGTTTTTAAAATGTCTTGGTTTATTTCAATCTTGAATTTCTGACTTAATTCCGCTAAATGCGTTTTTTCCATCTGCAAACGATAGTCACGCAACACAGACTCACGCACATCGGTAAAATCTTCCGGACCTTTCTTTAAACGCTTTCCCAAAACAAATGAATAGGGGTAATCCATACGCGGCGTGTAATGACCGCACTTAAAGGCCAGCTTATCTACATAAGCATTCACTCCTATTTGGAACAAACCGGTCTCTATGATAGCTGAAAACTCAGGATTTTCTTTTGCCCAAACCGACAAAGCATCCTTCCAGTTCTCCATTGGCAACTTTTTCAACAATTTCTTTAATCTCGAAGCAATCTTTTTATTCTTACAATGAACAACTCCTCCTTTAAAATGAGGCAAATCCCAAGCATAATCCTTTCTATGCGCCTCAAAATAGGCTTGCAAATCCATTTTGGATATAACAGCATGGTCAGACGCAGCATGACGAATATCCCAATAAGTGGCCAGCAAACCGTCAGCCACCTGCTCCAATCTCATCCGAACCGAATCAGGTAAATTCCAAAAATCCAAATCAAATCCCGACTGAGATTTCATAAAATCCAGACCTGTCACTCCAGACGGGACAGTTCCTTGTTCCCGCCCCTCCAATTGCAATATGTGTATGCCCAACGGAGAAAAAAAAGGAGATGTATAAGTTCCAATTTGCAGATGATTCAATTGTTCTGTAAACTCTTTCACCAAACACACCTCAGGAATCCAGTCTTCACTCTGATAAGGTAAAACTTTAGCATCTGCTGCATATAACTGTGACAACCTATCAAATGAAGCTCCTTGCTGTAAGGCTGCATAAATAGAATCCATGGTTTGTCTGGCCTGACGTTCCTGCAAAGAAGAAGCATGTTGTGGCAATGGAATAGATATCTGACGAAACTTAACCCATCTGTCTGGACGAAACATTTTCTTTTCCTGTCCTTTCCCCATTGACTTTAAAGCTTTCTCCTGAAGAGCTCGGCACTGCAAACGGAAATCAGGCAAAGTATCCCAACCTTGCCTCTTGGCATCAGCGACCTTCAACTTGAAGTACAAGAAATGCGTCAGGAATCTTTCTTCCGATATTTTAGTTACAGGATAAGCCTGTGCGTAATAATGTTCAAACTCTTCCACAGAGGTCTTATCATCATTGATACGAAGAAGCACATTCCCATCTTCTGAAAAGGCATTCAGGCACGAAAAGACCTCCAAACACAAGCATAACAAAATATTTCGACGCATGACTGACAAATTTAAAACAGGATATAAAAAAATCATTCCAGCATTATGCGATTACGTTGACTGAAGCACCGCACAAAGCTAGAATGATTGATTTGTATTCTTTCAATAAAAATTATTGAGGACGGCTATAGTTAGGCGCTTCACTGGTAATGGAAACATCGTGCGGATGGCTTTCCAAAACTCCGGCATTGGTGATGCGGGTAAACTTCGCATTGTGCAGTTCCATAATATTATGGGCACCACAATATCCCATACCTGCACGCAAACCTCCAACCAACTGATAGATTACTTCGTACAAAGATCCTTTATACGGCACACGGGCAGCAATACCTTCCGGAACCAATTTCTTTACGTCGGTCGTTCCACTCTGGAAATAACGGTCTTTTGAGCCATTTTCCATCGCTTCCAAAGAACCCATTCCACGATATGACTTAAACTTACGGCCATTGAAAATAATAGTATCACCCGGAGATTCTTCCGTACCGGCAACCAATGAACCAATCATTACGCTATAACCACCAGCTGCCAATGCTTTTACTACATCACCAGAATAACGCAAACCACCATCAGCAATCAAAGGAACACCCGTTCCTTCCAAGGCTTTGGCTACATCATATACGGCTGTCAGCTGAGGAACTCCCACACCGGCTACCACACGAGTCGTACAAATAGAACCCGGACCGATACCTACCTTCACGGCATCTGCCCCCGCTTCTACCAGCATCTTTGCAGCCTCACCGGTAGCTACATTACCTACCACGATGTCAATGTCCGGGAAACGTTTCTTAGCTTCTCTCAATTTTTCAATGACATACATTGAATGTCCATGAGCTGTATCAATTACGATGGCATCTGCTCCGGCATTTACCAATGCTTCAATACGATCAAATGTATCATTTGTCACACCCACACCAGCCGCTACACGCAAACGACCCTTTGAGTCTTTACATGCCATTGGTTTGTCTTTGGCTTTCGTGATGTCCTTGTAGGTAATCAAACCTATCAGTTTACCGTTTTTATCTACCACAGGAAGTTTTTCTATTTTATTCTCCTGCAGAATATTTGCTGCAGTTTCCATATCTGTTCCCGGCTCTGCAGTCACGATATTCTCCTTTGTCATCACTTCGTCGATGCGTTTGTTCATATCTTTCTCAAAACGCAAATCACGGTTGGTCACAATACCTACCAAGTAATTCTCATCATCCACTACAGGAATACCACCAATCTTGTATTCAGCCATCAAATCAAGTGCATCCTTTACGACAGAACCTCTTTTTATGGTTACAGGGTCATAAATCATTCCATTTTCAGCACGCTTTACAATAGCTACCTGACGAGCCTGCTCTTGAATAGACATGTTCTTATGAATCACACCGATACCGCCTTCACGGGCAATCGCAATTGCCATTTGTGCTTCAGTAACCGTATCCATAGCCGCGGTTACAAACGGAATTTTCAACTCAATGTTACGTGAAAACTTAGTCGTGAGTTCGACTGTTTTAGGTAATACCTCTGAATAGGCCGGAATCAACAATACATCATCGTAAGTTAATCCGTCCATTACAACTTTATCTGCAATAAATGACATAGGGCTTTATGCTTTAGATTTTATTGCGTGCAAATATACGAATTTTGTTCAGAATTACGTGTTAATTAACATCTTTTTCAGAAGCGCCATCAGTATTCAGAAAAAATGCGACCGGTAACGTATCAAGTATACGCCACCGGCCGCATGTATCAGAAAAAAAAGAATCTATCTTCTGGTCAGTTTGCCATTTCCGAAATAAACTTGATGCGCACCAGACGAATCTCATCTTCCGTATAATCATCTCCCAACTCATCCATTGCATCGTCAATCTTATCAGTTGTCGATTCTTTAAAATAATCGTAAATATCCTGCATGTGGTCTTCATCCATAATTTCATTCAGGAAATAATCGATATTCAGTTTCGTACCCGAATAGACAATGGCTTCTATTTCATCAAGCAATTCTCCAAACTCAATACCTTTTGCGACCGCAATATCATCCAATGCCACTTTACGGTCAATACTCTGAATGATAGAAACCTTCAGCTTAGACTTATTAGCGACTGTACGTACCCGCAAATCTTCCGGACGGTCTATTTCATTCTCCTCGCAATGCTTCTTAATCAATTCGCAGAATTCCTGCCCATAACGTTTGGCTTTTCCAGCTCCTACTCCTGGAATATTTTGCAATTCTTCCAAAGTTACTGGATAGATTGTAGCCATCGCTTCCAGTGAAGGATCCTGAAATATTACGTATGGAGGAACATCCAGCTTCTTGGACATTTTCTTCCGCAAGTCTTTCAACATGGAATAAAGTACCGGATCGACCGCACATGAAGCACCACTTCTCATCGGGGTTTCATCCACTTCTTCCTCTTCAAAGTCAGTATCTTCTACAATCTTGAATGACTTAGGCTTCTTCAGGAACTTATGTCCTTCCGGAGTTACTTTCAATAATCCATAGTTCTCTACATCTTTGGTCAGATACCCGGCAATGAGCGCCTGACGAATGACTGCATTCCACAACCGTTCATCTTCTCCCATACCTGAGCCAAACACTTCCAAATCTTCATGTTTATGAGCAAGCACCTCAGATGTTTCCTTACCCAATAATACGTCAATTATATAATCTTGCTTAAAGTTTTCTTTTACAGCAATGATTGTTTCAATCACTGCACACAATGAATCCTGAGCCTCCACTTGTTTCTTTGGATTTAAACAGTTATCACAATTACCACAATTATCTTCCGTGTATTCCTCACCAAAATAATGTAACAAAATCTTTCTTCGGCAAACTGAAGATTCTGCGTATGCCGCCGTTTCCTGCAACAGCTGACGTCCGATTTCCTGCTCTGAAATTGGTTTTCCCTGCATAAACTTTTCCAGTTTCTGCAAGTCTTTATTCGAATAGAATGTAATGCACTGACCTTCGCCTCCGTCGCGTCCGGCACGTCCGGTTTCCTGATAATATCCTTCCAGGCTTTTCGGCACGTCATAATGAATAACAAAACGAACATCTGGCTTATCAATCCCCATACCAAAGGCTATGGTAGCCACAATCACATCAATGTCTTCTTTCAGGAAAGCATCCTGATTCCCATTGCGTGTAGCAGAATCCATACCTGCATGATAAGGACGTGCCTTGATTCCGTTGGCCTGCAATATCTCGGCCAGTTCTTCCACTTTTTTTCTACTCAAACAATAGATAATCCCAGATTTTCCCTCGTTCTGCTTGATAAAACGGATGATATCCTTGTCTACGTTAGCCGTCTTGGCACGAACTTCATAATATAAGTTCGGGCGGTTGAACGAAGATTTGAATTCCACCGCATCCGTCATCCCCAGGTTTTTCTGGATATCCATCTTCACCTTTGGAGTAGCAGTAGCAGTCAAGGCTATTACAGGAGCCTTTCCTATCTCATTAATTATCGGGCGAATGCGACGGTACTCCGGACGGAAATCATGCCCCCACTCCGAAATACAGTGCGCTTCATCCACGGCATAGAAAGAAATCTTCACATGCTTCAGAAAACCTACATTCTCTTCCTTAGTCAACGACTCGGGTGCCACATACAGCAACTTTGTCTTTCCAGCCATAATATCTGATTTCACCTGGTCAATAGCCGACTTGGTCAAGGAAGAATTAATGAAATGCGCAATGCCATCCTCTTCACTGAAGTTACGCATAGCATCTACCTGATTTTTCATCAGGGCAATAAGCGGTGAAATCACAATAGCAGTTCCATCCATCAACAAAGAAGGCAACTGATAGCACAAAGACTTTCCGCCTCCTGTCGGCATTAGTACAAACGTATCCTTTCCGGATAATAAGTTCCGAATAATCGCCTCTTGATTTCCCTTAAAAGTATCGAATCCAAAATACTTCTTAAGCGCTGCTGCTAAACTGATATTTTCCGTCATTGTCCTTTGGATTTAGTTTTTCATTTATTGTAGGAATTTTGTCTCCACATGTAACAAAGTTATAAACAACTTTCCATATTACACAAATATTTCAATGAATATTTTTGCCGGAAGATTTTATTTCTCACTAAATTTTTCTTTTCATGCCATCTGCAAACGAGAAATATTTGCTTTCCCCATCTGCTGTTTGGCATAATCCAATGTAACGACAAAACGTTCGACATGCTGCGACGGTATCTCAAACATGACATCATTCATGATGGTTTCCACAATAGACCGAAGTCCACGTGCTCCCAGTTTGTATTCTATCGCCTTGTCTACAATATATTCAAACACTTCCGGTTCAAACTCCAGTTTTACCCCGTCCATTTCGAACAACTTCACATATTGCTTAATGATAGAATTCTTAGGTTCTGTCAAGATGTTGCGTAAAGCCGTACGGTCCAACGGGTTCAAGTAAGTAAGTACCGGCAGACGACCTATAATTTCAGGAATCAAGCCGAATGACTTCAAGTCCTGAGGAGCAATATACTGCATCAAATTGCCACGATCTATCTTTACAGCCTCCTTTGCTGCGCTATATCCCACAACATTCGTATTCAAGCGTTGCGCAATTTTACGCTCAATACCATCAAAAGCTCCCCCACAAATAAACAATATGTTTTTTGTATTGACCGGAATCATTTTCTGGTCCGGATGCTTACGCCCTCCCTGAGGAGGCACATTCACCACAGAACCTTCAAGCAACTTCAGCAAACCTTGCTGAACTCCTTCCCCGCTTACATCACGAGTGATGGAAGGATTGTCCCCTTTACGAGCTATTTTATCAATTTCATCAATGAAAACGATGCCTCTCTCCGCTTCTTCCACGTTGTAATCAGCCACCTGAAGCAGACGGGTCAGAATACTTTCAATATCCTCTCCCACATAACCAGCTTCGGTAAGCACCGTCGCATCTACAATTGTAAACGGCACGTGAAGCAACTTCGCAATGGTCCTTGCCAGCAAAGTTTTTCCCGTTCCCGTACTTCCAACCATGATGATGTTCGATTTTTCAATCTCCACCTCATTCTTGTCCTTTGGCTGAAGCAAACGCTTATAATGATTATATACAGCTACAGCCAGGTAACGCTTTGCATCATCTTGCCCAATCACATACTGATCCAGAAATTCCTTAATTTCTTTCGGCTTAGGGAGCTCTGCCAGGTTTAAGTCTATGCTTCCTGTCCCCTGCTGATGCATCGCCTCCTTTACAATCTCGTGTGCCTGTTCTGCACAACTGTCACAGATACATCCATTGACTCCCGTTATCAGAAAGCCCACTTCATCCTCTGTACGTCCGCAGAAACTGCACCGTCTCTTGGCATTTCTTGAACTTTTTTTATCTTCCAAAGTCTATCTAGTTTTTAATTAATTCCTGTTTACAACGAAGGCTTGCGCGAAAGCACTTCATCAATCATACCATACTCCTTTGCTTCAGAAGCTGTCATCCAATAATCACGATCAGAGTCTGCCCATACTTTGTCAAATTCAGTATGAGAATGGTCAGCAATGATAGTATATAATTCTTTTTTCAATTTCTGAATTTCACGAGCTGTAATCTCAATATCCGAAGCCTGCCCTTGTGCTCCTCCCATCGGCTGATGAATCATTACGCGAGAATGAGTCAAGGCGGAACGCTTACCCTCTTTTCCCGCTACCAGCAATACTGCCGCCATCGATGCCGCCATACCTGTACAGATAGTCGCCACATCACTGCTGATAAACTGCATGGTATCATAAATACCTAATCCAGCATATACTGAACCGCCCGGAGAATTAATATAAATGGAAATATCTTTTCCAGAATCCACAGAATCCAGATACAAGAGCTGCGCCTGCAACGTATTGGCTGTATAATCATCTATCTGGGTACCCAGGAATATGATACGGTCCATCATCAAGCGGGAAAAAACATCCAGCTGTGTTACATTCAACTGGCGTTCTTCCAAAATATACGGATTCAAATATCCTGCCTGCGACTTGATGACATCATCAAGCACCATACTGTTCATTCCTAGATGCTTGGTTGCATATTTTCTAAAATCGTCCATCATAATTTTACTATTAATTTTACACAATGAAAAAGAGGCCTCTAACCTCCTTTTTCTGAGAAAACAAAAGTACAAAACACTTCTGTCCTACAGAAGAAGTCCCGTTAAAAGCCTCCTTTTTTAAACTATTTTAGCAATCAGCCTTGCTAAAACAAATTATTGAAACATCTTGTTGAATTCTTCCGCAGAAACAGCTTTATGATTCAATGTAACCTGTCCTTTCAGAATTTCAGAAAGTTTAGACTCAATTACACGGTTCACCAAAGCTTCTACGCTCTCACGTTTCTTCAACATTTCCTTTGAATAGTTTTCCAACAATTCATCAGGAACATTGATCATTCCGTATTGTGCAAACTGTGCACGAGTAGCTTCTTTTGCCATATTGGTAATATCAGCCTGTTCTACTTTGATATTGTTAGCGGCTACCAGTTTCTCCTTAATCAAGTGCCAAGTCAGTTCTTCCAGACTCTTTTCATAGTTTTCAGAAACGAACTCTTCACCTTTATCCTTGTTGTTTTCCAACATGATACGCTTCATCAGTTCGTCTGCATACTGCAACTTGCCTACCTTACCAGACAGATAAGTACGTACATCCAGCAAGAACTTATAGTCACTATCTGATTCAAACTGTTTAGCAATCGTTTCCTTGATTTGAGCACGGAATTCCTCTTCACTGTGAGCTTTTCCTTCACCCAATACCTGATCAAACAATTCCTGATTCAGGTCACCCGGAATCATACGAGTAATTTCTTCAATCTGGAAGCTGAAGTTACCTTTATAGTTAGCTACTTCTTCTTTCTTGATTTTCAGCAAAGAAGCCAGTTCTGCTTCGTTGTTGTCAAAAGCAACCGACGGATTGAATACCAAGACAGTATTGACTTTTGCGCCGTTGAAAATAGCTTTCTGTTCATCGTTCTTCATATAAGTAGGCATCATGACTGCACCTTCTACCTGAAGACCGTTTTCTTTTGTACTACCGTTTTCATCCAATTCAGCCAACAAACCTTTCAGCATGTCGTTGTCCTGGTAATCTTCTACTTTGTCATATTTAGCAGTACGCTGTGTATACATCTTCACCTGCTGATCTACCATTTCATCGGTTACATTGATGTCATAGTAGTCTACCGTATCATTGTTAGACAACTCCACGTTGAATTCAGGAGCCAAAGCAATATCAAATGAAAATTCGAAGTTTTCGTCTGTTTCAAAGTTTGCATGATTTTCTTTCGGCAGAGGAGTACCCAACATATTTACTTTATTATCGCGGATATATTCACCTACCTTTTCCTGCAGCAACTTATCAACTTCTTCCAACAATACAGACGTTCCATACTGTTTCTTGATCAATCCCATAGGAACCATACCCTTACGGAATCCCGGCATATTTACTCTCTGACGAAGCGTCTTCAGTGCTTTTTCAACCTTTTCCTGATAATCAGCTTTTTCAATCTGGACAGTAAGCACAGCACTTACATTGTCTACATTTTGCAATGAAATATTCATTTCCGACTTATTTATTTAATTATTAATTATTTCTCGTATTTATCAAAAGTGGTTGCAAAAATAATGTTTAATCTTTCAATAACCAAACTGACAGTGTAAAAAATATTTACGGGCGTATGATTCCTCCACCCGGAATAAATCCGGGAAACATCGGTTTCTCCATTCCTATCCGGTCTTCTGGAAAAATCTCTCTCCCTCCAACCAGTCATTACTCGCGGATTTCAAGGATACACCTGAATAGAAAAAATCAGATTTTCTGTATTTTGTTTTCTTCTTTCTTGACTTTCTGAAGCAAATCAGAAGCAAAAATAAAATTATTCAAACGTTCATTCGTGGCGTTGAACACATCGTCTTTGGTGCCTTCCCATTCCTTATGTCCCTGATAAATATACAGAATGCTGTCACCGATACCCATTACCGAGTTCATGTCATGCGTATTGATGATGGTAGTCATATTATACTCTGTGGTAATGTCATGAATCAGTTCATCAATCACCAGCGAAGTCTTAGGATCAAGACCAGAGTTAGGTTCATCACAGAACAGATATTTGGGTTGCAAAGCAATGGCACGCGCAATAGCCACACGTTTCTGCATACCTCCACTGATTTCTCCTGGATATTTTGACTGAGCATCCATCAGGTTCACACGGTCCAGGCAAAACTGTGCACGCTTCACCCGGTCACGATACGTATCATTGGAAAACATATCCAGCGGGAACATCACATTCTCCAGCACAGACAAAGAGTCGAACAAGGCTGCACTCTGAAAAATCATTCCCATCTCCCGCCTCAACGACTTCTTCTCTTTCTTCCCCATATCCAGCAGGTTACGTCCGTCATACAAGATTTCTCCACACTCGGGCGTCAGCAATCCTACAATACATTTCATCAACACGGTCTTACCAGAACCACTCTGTCCGATAATCAGATTGGTTTTTCCATTGTCAAAGGAGAAATTAATGTCTTCAAGAACTGTACGTCCTTCAAATGACTTGCATATAGATTTCAACTGTATCATCCCATCAATAATTGTGTAAGTATTAAATCTGAAAACAAAATCAAGACACTGCTTGATACGACCGAATCCGTACTAGCCTTTCCTACGGCAATAGAACCACCTTCCACTGTATATCCAAAATAGGCCGATACACTCGCAATAATAAAAGCGAAAAATAGCGATTTAATAAAGCTACACCAGATATACCACTCTACAAAACAATATTGCAAACCATATTCCAAATCAGTCGCATTCATTATTCCTGCAAACCATGCCGTACAGAATGCCCCAATGATACCCGCAAAAATACTGAATATCACCAAAAAAGGAATCATGGTCATCAATCCCAAGATTTTAGGAAGAATCAGATAGGATGCCGAGTTGACTCCCATAATTTCGAGCGCATCAATTTGCTGCGTCACACGCATCGTTCCTATTTCGGAGGCAATGTTCGAACCGACCTTACCCGCCAGAATCAAACACATGATGGAAGAAGAAAATTCCAGCAACAAAATCTCACGCGTAGTATATCCCACCACAAAACGTGGCATCCAAGGACTTTCAATATTCAATTTAATTTGGATACAAATCACGGCACCGATAAAAAAGGAAATCAGCAACACAATGCCGATGGAGTTGATGCCCAACTGTACCATTTCATTCCGATATTGCTTTAAATACATCCGGAATCGCTCCGGACGGGAAAACACACGCCCCATCAACATGAGGTATTTTCCAAAGTTTGTGATAGGCTTTATCATATTGTTACAATCATGTTTGATGCAAAAGTACTGCTTTTTAGCTATATTATAATAAAAGACTGGAGGATTTTCGAATTAAGAACCACAGAACCCAAGATTTTTACTACTTTTGCAACGACTGAACAGTTAACAAAAAGACAATGGCAGCACAAGAAAATCAAGAACATACTACCGAAAATTTTGAATTGCCGTCAGATGGACGAATGGTACTTCGGACCGAAAACCTGGTAAAGAAATACGGAAAACGAACGGTGGTAAGCCATGTTTCCATCAATGTGAAACAAGGAGAAATTGTGGGATTGCTCGGACCCAACGGGGCCGGAAAAACCACTTCCTTTTATATGACCACCGGACTGATTGTCCCCAACGAAGGGCATATCTACCTGAACGATAAGGACATCACCTCTTATCCCGTATACAAGCGGGCCCAAAACGGAATCGGTTACCTGGCGCAGGAAGCCTCCGTGTTCCGCAAGATGAGTGTGGAAGACAACATTGCCTCCGTGCTGGAGCTGACCAACAAATCACCCGAATACCAGAAAGAAAAATTGGAAAGTCTGATTGCTGAATTCCGGCTCCAGAAGGTCCGCAAGAACTTGGGTGACCAGCTTTCCGGAGGTGAACGCCGCCGCACGGAAATCGCACGCTGCCTGGCCATCGACCCGAAATTCATCATGCTCGACGAACCGTTTGCCGGAGTCGACCCGATTGCGGTAGAGGATATCCAGCACATTGTCTGGAAACTAAAAGACAAGAACATTGGCATCCTGATTACTGACCACAACGTACAGGAAACGCTGAGTATCACCGACCGGGCTTATCTGCTGTTTGAAGGGAAGATTCTATTCCAAGGCACACCGGAAGAACTGGCAGAGAACAAGATTGTCCGTGAGAAATACCTGAGCAACAGTTTCGTGCTGCGGAGAAAGGATTTCCAGCTGAAAGAAATCAGAGAATGAGAACAAATGCTATAATCGTAAGGATATTCCCGTCCTTCTGAAAAAAGATACCCCCGCCACCAATTTCCGTGACAGGGGTATTTTCATATCAAGATATTCAGTCTTAGTTGAGGAATCCGGTTCCTTCCGTAAAGTTCAACGAAATCTTCTGACCCGGATTGGCAGTCAAGGAATATTCCGCTCCCAAGTCCGTCCATCCGTTATTCACTGCATTGTTTTCACGATAGAATATGGTGGCACCATCCTTCAGTGTAAATTCCAGCCGCCACCAGTCTGTATCTGCCTTGATACACATGCGTACTTCACCCGTTGCCGTCAAAGTCGGAGAGACAAAGCTGCCGTTCTTATCTTCCGGTACCGAGAACTTATAAGCCTCATTGTAATTCCAGTCGCCCACTGTGCTGCCCAAGACATATACATCCGGTTTATAAAAACTCAGGGTATACTGATAATCTTCTCCATTCACTTCTGCAACCAAATAAACAATGTACCAGCCTCCTTTACTTACTTTAATATTATCACCGCTGTCAGACAGTCCGGCTCCGGCATTATCCTTAAACTGATGAATCTTGGAATAACCATTCCAGTCCTGTTCAAACTTACCGAACTTGAACTCTGCGCCCGCATCAAAATACACCATACTCCAAAACTCTCCGGCCAGCCCGTTCACACTGACCATCGGTTGCCACGTTCCCCAGGCTGTTCCGATACTGGAGCCTACCAGATACATTTCCTCAGGAAGCTCTATCGTAGAAACCACTTCGCCCAGTTTCACTTGGCTGACCTTGACCACATTCGATACCGAATTGCCCAATTCACTACCGGTAATAACCGCTGCAAGCCGGAAATATACCGGAGTTACCGCACCGATATATGCATCTGCCTCCGGGTTCGCCTGCTTCCACAAATCCACGACTACCATATTCAATTCCTCAGGCTTCAATGCAATGGAAGTAGAGGTATAAGTCGTTGAGAGAGTCTTGTAATTAGCTTCGGATTCTTCCGTCGCATCCACAAAAGATTCATTCAGTGAAACCTGCACACTATAGGTCGTAGCTGCTGTAAAGCCATAAGCAGGCTGCACACAATTCAGGACAATCGTATCCTGACCCGCTCCTAAATCATACACATTGTCCTCCGGAGTCTCCAGTACAAATGTCTCTGCTTCATGTAATGTCGGATTATCATCTCGGTCCGTATTACAAGCTGTAAGCAACGGAAGTCCGCATCCGACTAACAACAAAATGGGAAATAATATCTTTTTCATGTTACTTGCTCCTAATAAATTAATAGCCTTCATTCTGATGCATATTATTGTTGTTGTTCAGGTCTGTGGCCGGAATCGGATAGACATTGTAAATGTCACTCACCGACTTACCTTCTTTCACGCCCCCTTTCCAGTCCCACAAATACTTGTCGGTGGTAAAGCAGTCGAAACGTACCAAATCACTGCGGCGACGGCCTTCCAGATAAAATTCGCGTGACCATTCGTCCAACAAATACATCTCGGTAATCTCGTTCAAGGCAGGTTGTTTGACGCATCCGCGTTTAGCACGCAAAGTCTTGATATCTTCCCATGCCAGACTCTTTTGATTCAGCCGGAAGTTAGCTTCCGCACGGGTCAGATAGGCTTCAGCCAACCGGAACAAAGGGATATCCGTGTCCGGATATTCAGTATGACTGGTAGAAGCCCCATCCGAACGGATGTTCTGCCATTTCACGACAGACAACCCACTCTGAAAACCGGTGATGGATTTCGGATCCATTGTCCGTCGTCCGCCACCTGCACCCGAATAGAACATGGCACGGTCATCACCCGCTGCCTGAATCATATCCTGTGTCCGCACGCCATACTGTGCATCCCAAGCGTCGATGTCCTCATCATTGGCAAAGTCACTCTGCCCGGGCACCTCCACATCTTCCGGAATCATCGGTACACTTCCTTCCTCAAAGAACTTATACACCAACGCATTGCGGGCAATCAGACACGACCACCCGTTCGTGGTACCCATGTGCGGCATTCCACCCGTACGCGTGCCACAAATCAAATAAGTAGAACCGCCATAGTTTCGGGTCTTCATACCGTCCTGACGAATGGGAAGAATGATTTCCTTCATGGCCTTTTCATTCTGGTCATTGTCGGCCATGAACATCAGCTTATAGTCATCGCACAATTCATAATATCCGCTATTGATCACTTTATCCGCATACGTTTTGGCATTCTCATAATCTGCCGTACCGGTATACACCTCTGCATTCAAGTAGACACGGGCCCTCAACAGCCAGTTGGCTGCTTTGTCCGCACGTCCGAAAGGAGCCTGACCCGGTTCATACATGTCCGCTTCACATTCATCCAATTCTTTCTGGATATAGTCATACAAGTCCTTTCCTGTTATCTCTACCGGCAGTTCATTGTCAAAATGTTCCTTGAAAGGTGCCTTTCCAAACAAGTCCAGGAAATAAGAATAGTGCAAGGCACGCAAGAAACGCACCTCCGCACGCTGGCGAAGGGATTCTTCATCCGTTTTATCGGCAATCTGGTCCAAGAAAAAATTCATCTGAGTAATGTCATACCCCAAACGCACATACACCCATTCCGTCCGCTGGCTGGAAGAATTCCATGCAATGCTGGTAAACTGAGGAATATCCACATTGTCCTGCCATACCCATACACATTCGTCGGTAGGCAATTCCTGACAATTAAAGATGGTACGATAGAATCCGGACTCCCCTTCATCCTGTCCATCCAAATCGGGAGTACCCGCCAGACCTTTCTGCCCCGTCAGACCCAACAAGGCATACTGCTTGACGAAAGCTCCCTCCTGGTCAAAGCTGGAAGAACTTTGCGGGTCAATGGAACTGATGTCCAAGTCATTGATGCACGATACATTTCCCAATGAAACGGCTACTGTCAGTGCCGCTGAAAATATATGTTTCAAATAGCTAGTTTTCATACGTCTTAATGTTTTCATAAATTAGAATTGTAAATTAACTCCCAGCAGGAACGTGAAGGCACGCGGATAAGGATTAGAGTCAATGCCACTCTGCACTTCCGGATCCAGTCCCTTGTACTTGGTGATAATAAACGGATTCTGAGCCGTTGCATACACGCGTCCGCCAATACCTTTATAGGCCGAGGTCTTGAACAGGTTCTTGAACGAGTATCCCAGTGTAATGTTGTCACAACGCAGGAAAGAAGCATTCCGGACGAAATAGTCGCTCATGTAATAATCTCCTTTTCCTGTAAAGCCCAGCGCAATGGCTTCCGGGGTAGTATTCGAGTACGCCGTATTGGAGAACAATCCCGAGCTGCTCACGTTCGCTTTCCCAGCCAGGAAGTCGTAATACACGTAGTTATTCAGACTGCTGCGCAAGGAGAAACTGAAATCCCAATTCTTATATGTCATCTTCGAAGTAAGTCCCATCATGAAATCGGCTGCCGGTTTCTTGTAGATATACTTATCAGAGCTGTTGATGATGCCATCCCCATTGCGGTCGACAAACATATTCTCAATCGGATTACCGTTTTCATCATATACCTGCTGGTACACATAGAAAGAGTTAGCTGCATAACCCACCTTGTTGACCTGTACCTTCGTATTGTTACCACGGGAAATGCTGTTACCAGTTTCTACGTAATAATCAGCATCATCCCCACCGGTCAGCTTGGTAATCTCATTATGGTTCCAGGTAAAGTTATAGGTCACGTCCCACATAAAATCTTTCGTAACCACCGGTTTCACGTTAAAGGCAAATTCCACACCGTAATTTTTCAGCGAACCGATATTCTGCAACATTTGTGCATTGAAGTTCGTACCCACCGGAATCTTCACACTGTTCAGCAAGTCGTTTGTTTCACGGTAATACCCGTCCACATTACCGCTGATACGTCCGTTGAGGAATCCGAAATCCAATCCGGCATTGTAAGTGGTAGTCTGCTCCCACTTCAAGTTCGTATTGAAGGCATTGGCACGCGAAGTATGATAATATGTATCTCCAAACGGATACTGAGCATAATCGTCACTCACCACATACAGCGGCATGTAGGCAAAATCCGAACTTACATCCTGCTGTCCGGTGATACCCCATCCCAACCGGAGTTTCAGGTCGGACAGGAAATTGACATCCTTCAAGAAGTTTTCTTCCTTCATCTTCCAAGCCAGAGCCAGAGAGGGGAAAGTACCCCAGCGGTTTCCGTCAGCAAAACGGGAAGAACCATCCCAGCGCATGGTGAAGGTGAACAGGTAACGGTCTAACAACGTATAGTTCAAACGTCCGAAGTAAGAAATCAACGTATTGCGGGTAGCATACGCCGTCTGTCCCTTCAACACGGCATCATGAATTTCTCCGGTATAAGGATCCACTCCATTCCCGATGGTAAACCCATTCCGGTGGAAATGCTGTTCCTCCCCACCGGCCATGATGTCAAGGGTATGTGCACCCAATGTCTTGACATATTGTGCATATACGTTATACGACAAATTATATTTGTATTCGGTCACAGCCGAAGTATTCCCATAATAGTTGTAAGAGAATGAATAGGGTGAATAAATGGTAGTCTGCGTACCGTCTGCATATTCACCACCCAAGCTGGCATGCAAATGCAGGTCGGGCAAGAAATGGAATTTATAATCCACTTCTACATTCCCTACGAAATCGTTGCTGTTGGCACTGTCGTCTTTCTGTTCCAAAGCTGCCACCGGATTCTGCGGCGTATTCTTGTTCGCCGTATACCGCCAGTCCGGATCCGAAAAATCAGAAGTAGACTGTGCATTCTGATAATAACCTCCAAACACGTCATACATGCTGTCACCGCCATATACCGGACGAGTAGGATCCATGGAAAGTGCACCTCCAATGGCAGCTCCGGCATCGGCATACCGGTTCTTTCCATTCATGTATTTGGCCGTTACATTCACCTTCAAATGGTCGTCGAAGAAAGAAGGAGCCAGATTCACCGATGCGGTAAAACGCTGGAAATTGGACGTCTTCAGAATACCATTGTTATAACTGTATCCCAATGAAACGCGATACGGAAGATTCTTCAGCCCTCCGTTGATAGACACATGATGGTCGGTACTGATGGCCGGACGGAAGATTTCATCTTGCCAGTCGGTATTGGCCGTACCCAGCGACGTCGGCAACTCATCGCCAAAAATCTGCTGAGCGTATGCCCGGTATTCGTCTCCATTCAGTACATCGTATTTCTTCTGAATGGTGGATACGGAAACCGAACCGTTGTAGCTGACTTTCGGAGCCTGACCACTCTTTCCTTTTTTCGTAGTGATAATAATGACACCGTTGGAAGCACGGGAGCCATAAATGGCTGTAGCCGAAGCATCTTTCAATACCGTAAACGTCTCAATATCTTCCGGGTTCACCATAGAAAGCCCGTTCGACATACCTTTGACCCCGCTGTTATCGATGGCCAGTCCGTCAATCACAATCAGCGGATCGTTGCTGGCATTCAGGGAAGAACCTCCACGGATACGAATCTGTGCACCTCCACCCGGAGTTCCGTCATTGGAAATCACACTCACACCGGCTACCTTTCCAGTCAACATATCCTGTGCATTGGTGGTAATACCCTTACTCAGTTCATCCGGCTTGATAGCTGTTACCGAACCGGTGGCATCATTCTTCTTCACCGAACCGTAACCGATAACCACCACATCATCCAGCACTTCCGTATCATCCTGAAGCGTCACATTCATGGTAGCCTCTGCAGGAAGTTCTTGCGTCTTATATCCGATAAAAGAAATGACAATCACATCACCTTTTTTAGCTTCCAGTGTAAAATTACCATCCAAATCCGTAATCGTGCCCACGGTAGTTCCCTTCACCAGCACATTGGCACCGATGACACCCATACCGGCATTGTCCTTCACTACTCCTTTCACAGTAAATCCTTGTGCAAAGGCTTGCAGGGAAAGGAAAACTCCGACTATCCATACAGCCAGGAATTTACTCGTACTATTCAGTTTTATTTCCATATTATTAAATTAAAGTGTTCCCTAAACTTTTGTTCAAATACCTATTGAAAACCACAATCTTTCCCTTATGGTTTCTTATTTCACTTCCTTGATGGAAATGGCGTAACCTCCACCCACAGCAGCTTTCAGGTTCAATTTAGTCTTATTGGTCACTTTTTTCTTAGTAATGGTATAAGCCTGCGGATTCTTGTCCCAGCTGGCATCCTTTGCATCTGCATAAATGGTCGCTTCATATTTCTTGCCCGGCTGCAGGAAATCAAGAGACAACTTCGATTCATGACCGTTATATCCTGCGGTACATCCTACATACCAGTCGGTGCTTCCCTTAGCACGGCGTGCAATGGTGATATATTCTCCCGGCTCGGCTTCCAGGTATTTGGTTTCATCCCAGTCTACTGCCACATCCTTGATAAACTGGAAAGCATCCATGAAGCGTTCATAGTTTTCCGGCACATCGGCAGCCATCTGCAACGGACTGTACATCGTCACGTAAAGGGCCAACTGGCGTGCCAGAGTGGTACGTGCATGCGACTTGTTATTCGGATTCATCTTGCTGCAATCCGGTTCAAAAATACCCGGTGTATAATCCATCGGGCCGCCAATCAACCGGGTAAACGGCAAAATGGTCGTATGGTTCACATTGTTTCCACCAAAGGATTCATATTCCGTACCGCGGGCTGACTCATTTCCAATCAAGTTCGGATACGTACGGCACAAACCGGTCGGGCGAACTGCTTCATGGGCATTCACCATAATCTTGTAGTCGGCTGCTTTCTTCACTGCATACAGATAGTGGTCTACCATCCATTGTCCATAATGATGCTCTCCGCGCGGAATGATGTCGCCCACATAACCACTCTTTACCGCATGGTATCCGTTGTCCACCATAAACTGATAGGCCTTGTCCATGTGACGCTCGTAGTTACGTACAGAGGCCGATGTTTCATGATGCATAATCATCTCCACCCCTTTGCTGGCTGCATAGCGATGCACTTCTTCCACGTCAAAGTCAGGATAAGGAGTCACGAAATCGAACACATAGTCCTTGCTCTTGCCAAACCAGTCTTCCCAGCCCTGGTTCCATCCTTCTACCAATACGGCATCAAAACCATTTTCGGCTGCGAAATCGATGTAACGTTTTACGTTTGCGGTATTGGCCGAATGTTTTCCGTTGGGCTTGGTCTTGGAATAATCTGTCTCACCCAGTTTCACACTCGCCAAATCGTCCGTATAAGCCCAGGTTCCTTTATTGGTAATCATATCCCACCAGATACCAATGTATTTCACCGGATGAATCCAGGAAGTATCTGCAATCTTGCAGGGTTCGTTCAAGTTCAAGGTGATACGTGACGCCAGAATGTTGCGGGCATCGTCGCTCACAATGACGGTACGCCAAGGAGAAGTACACGGTGTCTGCATATACCCTTTATCCCCTTTGGCATCAGGAGTCAGCCATGATTCAAATACCAGATTCTTGTCGTCCAGATTCAGGCTCATGCAAGAATAGTCCTTCAACGCCGCTTCATGCAGGTTGATGTACAATCCGTCATCCGTCTTCATCATCAACGCCGTCTGTACCCCTGTCGGTGAGAACACAAACTGTGAAGAATTTTCAGTAACCGCCTCTTTCATCTTTCCACGGATTTCAGAAAGACGGGAAGTGGTATAATCATATTCCTGCGTGTCATAGTCGCCCGGAATCCAGAAAGCAGTATGGTCGCCTGTCATGGCAAACTGCGTATGTTCTTCCTTGATGACAAAATAATTCAGGTTCTTCTGTTGAGGAAACTCATAACGGAAACCCAGTCCGTCGTTGAACAAGCGGAAACGAATCACAATGTAACGGTCATTTTCCGGTTGGTCGAGCGTGACTTCCAGTTCATTGTAATGATTGCGGATTTCACTTTCTTCTCCCCATACCGGACGCCAAGTCTCATCAAAAGTAGAAGTATGTGTTTCTCTGACTTTAAAGCCCGTCATCAGGTTGGTCTTTTCATCTACACGTTCCTTGTCCTTACGTTCCGTCCATTCAAAGCCAATCCGTTTTTCCGGATTTTCCCGTTTCAATTCCAATCCCAAAGTACTGGGCTTGATGACTTGTTTGTTCTTAAAGGTAAGCTCATACACCGGAGCTCCTTTCTGATTCAAACTGAAATCCATTACCAGATTGCCATCCGGCGAAGTCAGTTTCTGTGCGTGTGCCAGAAATGCACAACAGCACATTGCTACAAAGGCAAAAGTTTTTCTTGTTTTCATACGTTTTTCGCGGTATTAATTTAATTGGATTTATGTTTTTCAGTTACCGGAAGCAAAATTAGGTTTCCTCTTCCATCTTTATTTTCATCCACAGAAAAATAGAAACCCAGAACGCAACCAATCAACTGAAAACCAAAGATTTTACATCACACAAAAAGCCTAAAAATAGAAATGATTTAGAACTCCATCACCAAATTTTCACGTCCTTCCAAGGCCAGTTTTCCTTCCAGATTCACCTGCTTTCCCGTCAGCAAGTCCCGAACCTTGTCAGCCGGAAGAATTTCCTTGTAAGGAGTCAGGTCGAGTTCTTTCGGTGAATCGGTTCCGTTCATCACCACTACCACCGATTTGCCGTTGAACTCCCGCTGATAGACATACACTCCCTGACAGATGGAATAATGCTTCAGCGTACCTTTTCCGATAACCGGATTTTCTTTCCGCCAGTTCAACAACTTGCGCGTAAACTCAAATGCCTCATTTTCCAACGGCGTCCGTCCGCTGGCCTCAAAGCAGTTACGGACATCGCCCGGCCATCCGCCCGGAAAGTCCTTACGCAAGTCGCCGTCACCTTTCCCCTTATCCCCGGTCATCAGGATTTCCGTACCATAATAAATCTGTGGAATCCCCCGGGTAGTCAGCAAAAAGACCAAAGCCTGTTTGTAACGCTTCAAATCCTGCGCCATCTCATCCGTCCGTGTAAAGCGTGAAGTGTCATGATTGTCCAGAAAAGTCAGCAAGTTCATCGGATTCGCATACACCAAATCCTGTGTCTGATAATCATACAGCTTATAAAGACCTCCTCCCCACTCACCGGTCTCTTCATCGAAAGCCTGGTTCATGAATGCCTGCAAAGGAAAATCCATCACCGTAGGCAGATTCGAGTTTAACGGGGCAGCCAGCTTGCTGTCCTTCTGCCAATAAGAAACCAATACATTACTGTTCAGCCAAGTTTCCCCTACAATATTAAAATAAGGATATTCCTCCAACACCTCCTTGCACCATTGGCTCATAAAATCAAAGTCCGCGTATGGGTGCGTATCCTGCCGGATGCCGTTGATGCCTGCATATTCAATCCACCAGATACTGCTCTGAATCAGATAGCGTGCCACATGACGGTTACGTTGATTGAAATCGGGCATCACGGAAGTAAACCATCCGTCGGTGGCAATCTTCTTTTCATACTCACTGGCATGGATGTCCATCACACTGGCCGTCTTGAACGAAGTCTGTACATAATTGGAATGAAAGTTGAACCATTCCTTCGAAGGCTTGTCCTTAAACAAGTAGTTCTCGCTGCCGCAATGGTTGAAAATCATGTCCATCACCACTTTCAAACCTTTTCCGTGTGCCTTGTCCACCATGTCACGGAAATCCTCATTGCTACCGAAGCGCCGGTCTACCTGATAATAATCCGTAATGGCATATCCATGATAAGAACCGCCCTCCATGTCATTTTCCTGTGTCGGGTTCAGCCAGATGGCCGTCACTCCCAGATCGGCAATATAATCCAAATGGTTCGAGATACCCAGAAGGTCTCCCCCGTGACGGGCAAACGAATCCGTGCGGTCCAGCTTCGTTTCTTTCATGCCTTTCACTACGTCATTATCCGGATTCCCGTTGGAAAAGCGGTCGGGCATAATCAGATACAACACATCCTCGGAAGTAAATCCTTTCACATCTTCTCCTTTTCGCGTACGCGCCTTCAATTCATACGGAATTTGAAGCTGCTTCTTTCCATTCTTTAACTGGATATGGAAAGTCTGCGCCTCTGCCTCCGACAAATCTACATACAGCAACAGGTAATTCGGATTCTCCTGCTTCACGACTTCTTCCAAATAAACTCCCTCTCCCGACACAGTCACATCGGAAGAACCCAGGTCGTCACCATACAGCAAAATCTGCAATTCGGAATGTTTCATTCCCGCCCACCAGAAAGAGGGGGCAATCTTCTTTACGTCCATGGCACGGGCAGTCTGTCCCATCCCCCATACGAAGAGGAACACAGCCCATAAAATCAATGTATGTTTCATGATATTGAGGTTGAATGTTTTTCATCGCAAAAATAGATTCCTGAAAAAAGATTTCTTATCTTTGGAAACAAAATATAAATACATACAAGTATCAATATATTCATTTACTGTATGTTAATAACTTTTTAAGTGATTAAAATATAAATGAGATAACACATCCTATACAACCTTAAGGCTATGAGAATATTATTTTTCCTCCTGCTTCTCGCATGGGAAAGCAGCCTGCGGACAAGCGTTTGCGCACAAACCTCCAACGAACGGATATTGGCACAACTTGACAAGGTCATCGCCCAAAAAGAAAAATACCGGAACGAACGGGAAGCCACCATTTTTCAGATGAAGCAACACCTGAATTATGCCACAGACCCCAACGAACAATACAAGCTCTGCGGAACGCTGTTCAACCTGTATCTTCACTACCAGGCCGACTCTGCCTGCCATTACCTTCGCCGAAAAGCATACTACAACTCCCTACAGAAGCAACCCGAAAGGGACATTGAACTGACCATCAACCGGGCAGAAGTGGAAGGAGTCATGGGCATGTACAACGAAGCGCTGGAAAAATTGCAGACCCTCAACCCGTACCAGTTGGACTCTCTCAATCAAAGATATTACTATTTCACCATCAGGGCCTGCTACGGATGGATGGCCGACAACACCGCAGACAAGTCCGTCAAAGAGAAATACCTGGAAAAGACAGGGCTCTACCGTGACTCTCTTCTGGAGATTTTGCCTGAAAATAGTAACCGCCAGATTATTCTGGCAGAAAAGATAATTCTGGAGGGACACCCCGACAAAGCGATTCCCCTCTTGAACAAGGTGCTCACCTCCTCGTTGGATATGCAGGAAAAGGCCTATGTATACTATACCCTTTCTTTGGCGTACGAGGCCAAGAAAGACCTCGACATGGAAATCTATTACCTGGCACAGACCGCACTTATCGACCTGACTTCTTCCGTAAGAGAATATGCCGCCCTGCAGAAACTGGCCCGCTTGGTCTATCTGCAAGGCGATCCGGAAAGTGCATACACCTACGTCAGCTGTTCGATGAAAGATGCCGTGGCCTGCAACGCCCGCTTGCGTTTCCTGGAAGTCACCGAATTCTACCCCATCATCGACAAAGCCCACTCAGACAAGAAAGCTCAGGAAAAACGCTTGGGATGGATTCTGATGGTCAGCATCAGTTCGCTGGCCATCTCGCTGATTGTGCTGGCATTCTATTTATATCATGGTATGAAGAAACTGGCCTTCATGCGACGGGATTTATCGAAAACCAATAAAGAGCTGGTGGCGGTCAACAAGCAGTTGCAGCAAACAGGCAAGATTAAGGAGGTATATATCGCACGCTACCTGGACCGCTGCGTCAGCTACCTGGACAAGCTGGAACAATACCGACGCTCCCTCGAAAAACTGGCCATGGCATCCCGCATTGAAGAATTGTTCAAGGCTATCCGTTCGGAACAATTCCTGCGCGAAGAGCGCAAGAATTTCTACAACGAATTTGATAAATCGTTCCTGGAACTGTTTCCCCACTTCATCCGCGACTTCAACAATTTGCTCACCGAAGAAGGAAAGATTGAACCCAAACCGGGCGAAATACTGAACACCGAACTCCGCATCTTTGCACTTATACGGCTGGGAGTGACCGATGCCAACCGGATTGCCCATTTCCTAGGATACTCCCTGGCTACGGTCTACAATTACCGGAGCAAGATACGCAACCGCGCCAAAGGAGACAAGGAGAACTTTGAGCAGGAAGTGATGAACCTGTAAACACAAAATTCTCCGTCCAATTCTTGCTTTTCCCCTTAAATATAACTATCTTCACCAAGGAGAATTCTCTGTTTCACACTGTGGGATACAAAAACTACAGTGTGGGATATGTATTTCACACTGTGAAATACATATCCCACACAATGAAACAGAGAAAATATCGAAGAAAAAGAAAGAATTTGTTTAAACCTTTAAATTTATTACTTACGATGTCGGCAACTTACACCATGCAGGAAATGAAAGACCTGCACAACGAGGAGGAAACCCTTCTCTATCCGAGAATGATTATCAAAGGACAATGCAGTACCGAAGATTTGGTGAATGACATTGCCAAACAAAGCAGCTACAGTGCGGGCGAAATAAAAGGCATGCTGGTGGCCTTGCACGAAGCCATGACCCGCGAAATGGCACGAGGTTACTCCGTCAAACTCGACCAAATCGGTACCTTCACTCCCTCCTTGGGACTGGCCAAAGGCAAGGAGGCTGAGCTCCCCGAAGGGGATACCCGCCGCAATGCGCGCAGCATCCGCATCCGAAACATCAATTTCCGGGCCGACAAGGAGCTGATCCAAAAAACAAGTCTGCACTGCACGCTCGAAAGAGAAAATGGCACGTCCCGACTGAAAACCTCCCGGCACAGCAGTGAGAAACGACTGAAAATGGCTCAGAACTTTCTACTGAAACACCCCTACCTCACCGTGGCCGACTACATGGAGCTGACCGGACTGAGTCATACGACCGCTGCCCGCGAACTGCAGACCTGGAGCCGCACACCCGACACGGGCATACAGGCCAAAGGCCAGCGCACACATCGGGTGTATGTGGCCGTTTCCCCTGAAGAAAAGTAAGGAGGACAAAGCCGGAAAGCAGCAGATAAAGAGTTTTTTTGTACCTTTGCAAAATCATCCTTTTTTGACATGAAAAGATTTGCTATTTTATTCACACTGATGGCCTGCTGCCTGATGGCATGCACGGGCAATCAAAAAAAGACAACCGATATGGAAACTGGAAACGAAACACTTGTACGTCTGGAAACGACCATGGGCAACATCACGGTCAAACTGTATAACGAAACGCCCAAGCACCGCGACAACTTCATCAAACTGGTCAAGGAGGGTACTTACGACAGTACGCTTTTTCACCGTGTCATCAAGAACTTCATGATTCAGGCCGGCGACCCGCAGAGCAAGACGGCCACCGACACCACGACATTGGGTAACGGTGACGTGGGTTATACACTTCCGGCAGAATTCAACCCGAAATTCTTCCACAAGAAAGGGGCGTTGGCTGCAGCCCGTCTGGGAGACGACGTGAATCCGAAAAAGGAATCTTCCGGCTGTCAGTTCTACATCGTGACCGGACGTAAGTTCTCGGAAGCACAGATGATCAGTATGGAAAACCAGCTGAACGACGCGCGTTTGGAGAACGTGTTCAACGAACTAGCCCGCAAACACATGAAGGAAATCTACAAGATGCGGAAAGCCGGTGACAACGACGGTCTGCTGGAACTGCAGGACAGCCTGGAGACGCAGGCACGGGCTATCGTGGCCAAGGAACCGGCCTTGAAGTTCAGCCGTGAACAGATTGCGGCCTACACCACCGTGGGAGGAGCACCTCACCTGGACGGAGCTTACACCGTATTTGGAGAAGTAACCGACGGAATGGACGTAGTGGACAAGATTCAGGCAGTCAAGACCAACCGGGCCGACCGTCCGGAAACTGATGTCCGTATCCTGAAAGCAACCGTGATTGAATAACCTGACACCCGCATGATTCAAGTAAACCGTTATACACTGGACAACGGGCTGCGGATTGTACACAATGAGGACGACTCTACCCAAATGGTCGCCCTCAACCTGCTGTACGACGTGGGAGCCCGCGATGAAGACCCGTCACACACGGGCTTTGCCCATCTGTTCGAGCATCTGATGTTCGGAGGCTCCCTTCATATCCCTGATTATGATACGCCGGTACAGAATGCCGGAGGGGAAAATAATGCCTGGACCAACAACGACATGACGAATTATTACATCACCCTGCCGTTCCAAAACGTGGAAACGGGGTTCTGGCTGGAAAGCGACCGTATGCTCAGCCTGGACTTCAACCCGAAAAGTCTGGAAGTACAGCGGCAGGTGGTCATTGAAGAGTTCAAACAGCGCAACTTGAATCAGCCGTACGGGGACGCGTCGCATCTGCTGAGGGAACTGGCTTACGAATCGCATCCTTACCGCTGGCCAACCATCGGCAAGGAGATTGCACACATTGCCCATGCCACGCTGGAAGAGGTGAAAGACTTCTTCTACCGTTTCTATGCACCCAACAATGCCATCCTGGCCGTAACGGGACACATCACTTTCGAGGAAACCATCCGACTGGCACAGAAATGGTTCGGTCCGATTCCGGCCCGGAAAATTCCTCCCCGCCAGCTTCCGAAAGAGCAGCCGCAAACGGCCATCCGCCGCAAGACGGTGGAACGGAAAGTCCCCGTGGATGCCATTTACATGGCCTTCCACATGTCCAATCGCATGCATCCGGATTATTATGTGTACGACATGATTACGGATATCCTCTCAAACGGACGTTCCTCCCGTTTCGTACAGTCGCTGGTGCAGGAACAAAAACTGTTCACTTCCATCGATGCGTATATTTCGGGTAGTCTGGATGAGGGATTGCTCCACATCACCGGAAAACCTGCCGAGGGAGTTTCGCTGGAACAGGCCGAAGAAGCCATCTGGAAGGAACTGGAGAAGATGAAAACCGTACCCGTCAGCGAACAAAAACTGGAAAAGGTGAAAAACCGCTACGAAAGTGAACAGATATTCAACAACATCAACTATTTGAACGTGGCCACCAACCTGGCTTTCTTCGAACTGACAGGAAAAGCTGAAGACATCAACGACGAGGTGAACAAATACCGCGCGGTAACCGCCCCACAGATTCAGGCGGTTTCTGCCAAATGTTTTGTACCCGAAAACTGCAGCATTCTTTATTACAAGGCAATTCCATGAAAAAATCCAACTACCGGGCGCTTCTCTGGCTAGGCATTCCCATCGTCATCGGACAAATCGGGGTCATCGTGCTGGGTTTTGCCGATACCTTGATGATTGGGCACCACAGTACGCAGGAACTGGCCGCAGCCAGTTTCGTGAACAACATGTTCAACCTGGCCATCATCTTCAGCACGGGATTCAGTTACGGGCTGACACCCATCGTGGGAAGCCTTTTCGGACAGCACCACCATGAAGCAGCCGGAAGGGCGCTGAAGAACAGTCTGGCAGCCAACACCTTGCTGGCGCTCATCGTTTGCCTGGTCATGGGACTGCTCTATTGGAACTTGGAACGTCTCGGCCAGCCGGAGGAACTGATTCCGGTAATGCGTCCCTATTATCTGGTGCTCCTTTCCTCCCTGCCTTTTGTACTGTGGTTCAACGGTTTCAAACAGTTTACCGACGGCATCACCGATACCCGCATCTCCATGTGGATTCTGCTGGGTGGCAACGTGCTGAACATCGTGGGGAACTACCTGCTGATTTACGGGAAGGCAGGTTTTCCGGAACTGGGGCTGTTAGGGGCCGGCATCGCCACCCTGACCTCACGCATCCTGATGGTGGTGGCCTACCTGATTCTTTTCTTCGGCACTTCCCGCTACGAAGTATTCAAAAAAGGATTTACCCAAGGACATATCAACAAAACTGATTTCGGACAACTGAACAAACTGGGATGGCCCATTGCCGGACAGATGGGCATGGAAACCGCTTCGTTCAGCCTCAGCGCCATCATGGTGGGCTGGCTGGGCAGTACGGCACTGGCATCCTATCAGATTATGATGGCCGTATCGCAGGTATGCTTCATGATGTACTACGGCATGGGAGCTGCCGTATCCGTACGTATCAGCTATTTCTTCGGACAGAAAGACTTGGAGAACGTACGCCACACAGCCCGTGCGGGCTTCCATATCATTCTGGCCATGATTGTGCTGACCGGTATCCCCATCTTCCTGCTCCGCCACCACATCGGGGGCTGGTTTACAGACGATGCAGCCGTGAGCCTCATGGTGGCCCAGGTCATCATCCCCTTCCTGCTCTACCAGTTTGGCGACGGCCTGCAAATCAACTTCGCCAATGCCCTGAGGGGGATTGCCGACGTACGCCCCATGATGCTGTTCTCCTTCATCGCCTACTTCCTGATTTCGCTGCCGGCCGGCTATTTCTTCGGATTTGTCTGCCAGTGGGGTGTCACGGGAATCTGGGCCGCCTTTCCTTTCGGACTCACCAGTGCCGGAATTATGTATTACCTGCGCTTCAGATATAAAACCAAACAATCCTGTTAAACCATGTTTTCCACTTCCTCCAAAATCGTATTCGGCTACATCGTGCTGGTCGGACTGCTGATGGGAGCTTTCACCTACACCATCCAGCAGATGAACCTGCTCACGACTCCTACCAATTTGAGAGATCAGCTCGACCATCGCCGCCACATTACGCACCGCATTATCAGCCAATTGTATGATGCAGAAATTATCGGGCAAACCCTGCGTACCGGTAATCTAGACGAATACCATCATTACCTGAAAGCCATGAAAGAGGTAAATGCTTCGATTGATACACTGGAAATCATTCTGACCGACACTTTGCAACAAGCTCGTCTGGATACGGTAAGAACCTTGTTGAGGAACAAGCAATGGAACATGTATGCCGTACTGGAGGCCATGCGGAACACCCCAACCGACCAGATTTATCAGGAACAACTGGACAGTCTGATTGCCCAGCAGGATTCCCTGCTCAGCACACCGCATGTACGAAGAAAAGTCATTACCCATCACAATTCGTACACCATACACCATAAAAAGAAGGGCTTCTTCAAGAGACTGGCCGATGTGTTTGCACCAGGAAAAGAAGATTCCACTCAGGTGAGCAACGTGATACAGGAAGAATATACCGACACCCTCGATGAGGTGTACAGCCCGATAGATACCATCAGCCACATGATTACAGGTATCCAGCACAAAGTGTTCCAAACCCGGCAGAAAGAGACGGAAATGCTGAACACACGCATCAACAGCCTCCGCATCGTTGGAAGCGGGCTTAGTCAACGTGTCAATCAGTTGCTCGAAAACATTGAACATGACGAACAGGAAGCAGCCCGTGTCAAACTGATGCAGGAGGAAGAAATACGGAAAAATGCGGCCAAGACCATGGCTCACATCGCCATTGCCGCATTCATACTGGTACTGGTTTTCTCTGTTGTCATCGCACGCGACATTACCCGCAACAACCATTACCGGAAGGAACTGGAAAAAGCCAAACTCTATGCCGAGAATCTGCTGGTGGCACGCGAAAAACTGATGCTGACCATCACACACGACATCAAAGCCCCGGCCGGTTCCATCATCGGCTACATCGACTTGCTTATCCGGCTGGTAAACGACAAAAGACAACAGTTCTACTTGTCGAACATGAAAAGTTCGGCCCAGCACCTGTTGGCCCTCGTCACCTCTCTGCTCGACTATCACCGACTGGAAGCCGGAAAGATGGACTTGCATCCGGTAACCTTCAACCCGCATGAACTGCTGACAAACATTTACAACAGTTTTCTGCCGCTGGCCGAGAAAAAAGAGTTGCAACTGACATTGAAAGAAAAACTGCCGGAAACCTTAAACTTGGAAGGAGACCCATTCCGCATCCGGCAGATTACGGAAAATCTTTTGTCGAATGCACTGAAATTCACAGCTACCGGCGAAATTACCTTACAAGCAGAATACCATGGAAACCAGTTTGTGCTGCGTGTTTCCGATACAGGATGTGGCATGACTGAAAAGGAGCAGGAAAAGATATTTAAAGAGTTTACCCGTCTGCGCAGTGCACAAGGTCAGGAAGGATTCGGGCTAGGATTGTCCATTACTAGGAAACTAGTAGAACTTTTAGGCGGAAAAATCGAAATAGAGAGTACTCCTGGAAAAGGAAGTACCTTCCAAGTATCCATGCCACTCCCTTCCATTTCTTCCAAAACGTTCCACGGAACAACTCCAACCACAACTCAAGTTTCTGAACGGTTATTGCGGATACTGATTATCGATGACGACCGCATCCAAATGCATCTGACAGAAGCCATGTTACACAATCTGGAAGAAGAATTTGAAGGACTGAAAATAAAGACTGTGTGCTGTGAACACCCGGAAGAGCTTGTTACCGAGCTTCAAAATGGGAAATTCGACCTGGTGTTCACCGATATCCAAATGCCAGCCATGAATGGTTTTGAATTGCTGAAACATCTTCGCAGCCTCCATTTTGCACAAGCACAATCTATCCCTCTCATCGCTATCACAGCCCGGGGAGACATGGACGAGACCGATTTCCAACGGAAAGGATTTGCCGGTATGCTACAAAAACCTTTCAGTCAATCTGATTTGTGCAGAATACTGACTCATGTATTTTCACTCCAAACAAATGAAGCAGCTCTTCCTACTCAAACAGGAATACCTTCTTCACCAAAATTAGAGGAGGAAAAATCCTATAATTTTTCTCCACTCACTGCCTTTTCCGAGGACGACCCCAAAGCGGCCAGAGAAATTCTACAAACGTTCGCTCAGGAAACCCGTAAGAATCTGAAGAAGATACAAGATGCCATGCAGATGGAAGACATGGAAAGTCTATGCGCCGTAGCACACAAGATGCTCCCCACTTTTATCATGATTGAAGCCCGGAAAGCAATTCCCTCCCTTCAATGGCTAGAACAGCAAAGAGGGAACCATACTTATTGCCAGGAGGCAACCCGAGCCGCCAGCATCATTGTGGAAGAGACAAAAAACATCCTTGGAAGCAAAATCTTGAAGGATACAGAAAGAATATCATAAAAAATATTATCTTTGTAAAACCAAATAAATAAAAAATACATGATTCCGTCTATTTTAATCGTTGAGGATGATTTGACTTTCTCTACCATGCTGAAAACATGGCTGGGGAAAAAAGGGTTTGAAGTGGAAACTGCAAGTACGCAGGCAAGAGCACGCAAACAAATCGGGTCACGGAAGTTCGACCTGATTTTGTCTGACCTGCGCCTTCCGGATCAGGACGGAATGAGTTTGTTATCTTGGTTACGTGAGCAAAATGATCAGGTACCTTTCATCATCATGACCAGCTATGCCGAAATTCAAAGTGCCGTACGAGCAATGAAGGAAGGAGCTACCGACTACATCTCCAAACCAGTACAACCGGATGAACTACTAAAAAAAATCAAGGAAGCCATTCATCAGGAAGAAACGGTTACCGATACTTCCAAAGAAAAGAAAAATGCTGTTTCTCACAATTTTCTGGAAGGAGAAAGCGAAGAAGCCCGAAAACTATATAATTATGTCAATCTGGTGGCTCCTACTCAGATGTCGGTGCTCATCAACGGAGCCAGCGGAACCGGAAAAGAATATGTAGCCCACCGCATCCATCAGCTCAGCAAACGGGCAGACAAACCGTTTATCGCCATCGACTGTGGCTCCATTCCTAAGGATCTGGCAGCCTCTGAATTCTTCGGACACGTAAAAGGCTCGTTTACGGGGGCCTTAAACGATAAAGCCGGAGCATTTGAAGAAGCAAACGGAGGTACTTTGTTTCTGGATGAAATTGGTAACCTGAGCTACGAAGTGCAGGTACAATTGCTGCGTGCCCTGCAGGAACGCCGTATACGCCGTATTGGATCGGCCAAGGAAATAGAAGTGGACGTACGACTGATCAGCGCAACCAACGAAAATTTGAAAGAGGCTATCAACAAAGGTAATTTCCGGGAAGATTTATACCACCGCATCAATGAATTTACCCTGCAAATGCCTTCACTGAAAGACCGTCCGGAAGACATCCTGCTGTTTGCGAATTTTTTCCTGGATCAGGCAAACCGCGAATTGGAACGTTCACTGATTGGTTTCGACGCAGAAGCCAGCGAAACCCTGCAAAGTTATCCATGGCCCGGCAATCTTCGCCAGCTGAAAAATACAGTCAAACGGGCTACTCTACTTGCCCAAGGAGAATATATCACACGAAAAGACCTGGGAGAAGAAATCGGCGAACAGCGGGAAGAAACTTCTACAAGGATTCCAGAAGAATCTTTTATTCTTCACAACGAAGAGACTGAAAAACTGAGAATCATGAAAGCATTACAACAGACCGGCAATAACAAGACCAAGGCAGCCACGCTGCTGGGAATCGACCGGAAAACATTGTACAACAAACTCAAGCTGTACCACATTCCACAATAAGAGTGTGGAATTTTTCTACACATTCCACACCCGTTCTACAGAATTTCCCCGCACTTCCCCCGCTACAAGGGTCTGAAGGCTTTGGCACGGGTTTTGTATTATTACTTACAAATAAACAAAACAATGAACAAACAAAACAAACTAGGCTAAACCCAACCCCATAAAATAAAGTTCTGAGATTGTCATTTACCTCAAATTGATTTCGCAAATTAATTTTACAATCTCATGAAAAAATGAAGATGCCTATGTGTTAAGAGAAGGAGACGCTGTGAAGCGTTTCCTTCTCATTCTTTTTTATACAGGGATATTCAGTAAATGTCCCCCAAAAATAAAATGGCATATGAAGTGATTATGGTCTATCATTTTCATATGCCATTTTTATTGTCATTTT
>NZ_JAOQJI010000033.1:0-43113 GCF_025567125.1 Phocaeicola fibrisolvens
AGGTGAAAAATCTGACATGGCAAAATCCTGAGCAACTTTTTGTTGCTCAGGTACTTAAAAAGTTATATTTGTAATAGTGTTGCGGAATTAAGGTTTTTCAAGTTTAGATTCAAATTCAATACTTAGCATTCGTTTATATGCGTACACATCTGTACCCCATCGGGCAATGTCACGCTGTGGCCTTTTGAAACTAAAAGACAAAGGTCAGTGTTCCACCCTTTTCAAGCGCAGCATGGCGGAGGCAGAAATCCTTCAACTCCACCCCGTTTAACAAGACCTTCTTGGCATCCTTGTTCCGCTTCTTCCTGTTCTTCGCGGTAATTACCAAATCCCGTCCTTCGGGCAAATGCAAAACCACCTTATCGAACAAAGGAGCAACCAGCTCGTACTCGTCACTGCCAATCACCAAGGGGAACAACCCCATCGCACTGAAAGCATACCACGCACTCATCGTACCGTCATCTTCATCCATCTCTGGCATGTAACCCTCAGGATGGTTACGGAAAGCACGCCCGACGTAAGGAGTAGTAAACTCAGCATTACCGCCATAGAGATGCACCATCTTATCGTCTGTCAGCAGGCGGTACACAATATCGCGGGTCAAATCCGGCCTACCCAGTTTATTGAATATATAAGGGACATGTATGTCCGGTTCGTTCCCCTGGTTATACAACGAATGGTTGAAGAAATAGGAAAGTTGCTCTACCAATTTCTCCTCGCCCACCCATTCCTTCATCTTATCCAAATAGAATGGGGCAGCCCATCGATATTGCCAGGCAGTTCCCTGATACATTCCGTTTCCTCCCATCTTGGCATAATCCGGCGTGATGTTCATGAATTCTTTTTTCCAGGTCTGTTCGAACAGTTGTTCGGCCAAGGCTTTATACTTCTGTTCATCTTCCGTCTGTCCCACAATAGCGGCTATTTGCGACAAAGTCCACAAGTCAGTTACTGCTTCCATCTGCTGGTCGGGCGATTTGGGTTTCAGAGCATCCACCTCTTCTTTCATTGCCTGATAGGCTATACTGAAATCAATACCTTTCACACCGCGATGATAACAGTCCAATAAGACGGTTGCCGTATGTTCAGTTCGCACCGAGGGGGTCGGCTCGAAAGAGGTACTCCAGGCTTCCTTGCCGTTGCGATATAGTAGCAACAGAGAATGGGCAATATCCGGCATCCTGTCCGGCACCAGCAGATTCAACAGCGTGAACTTGGCCCTGAACGTATCCCAGATAGACCATGAACTATAAAAGGTCTTATTGTCAGCCAAATGCAGATTACCGTCCGTCGCACGATAGAATTCTCCCGAACGAGCTACTTCATGAGGACTCAGACTGGCACGATACAATGAAGTATAGAAAAGGATACGTTCCTCATCAGTCCCTCCTTCCACCTCTATCCGTGACAAGACTTCATTCCATTTATCGGATGCCGTTCTACGGAATTGGTCAAAATCGTTCCTCAATGATTCTTTTACCTCCCACGAGGCTTCCATTGGAGAAACAGAAGAGAGGGCAATACGTACCTCTACCCCTTCCACATTATCAAACGAAAGCTTTCCTTTACCCTTCTCTAACGGTGTATAAATAAAAGGTATATCAGTGTATAGACTGAATGCCAATTGGTAAGCACCGACTCCACAAGTATTTCCACCCTGTATGACACCCTGTATTTCATTATCCGACACTTTTTTATACTGTGCCGACGCTCCTGAAAAGGAAGAAAAGAAATCAACGTAAAGTGCCTGCTCCTTTTTCTTCCGGTCAAAATGGTATTTCTCCACGGCCATACGTTCCGTAGCTGTCAGACAGACTGTTGTTCCATCATCAAATGCTACCGAATAATAACCGGGAGAAGCTGTTTCCGTTTCCGGGATCCGCTTCCACTCCTGTTCATAGGCAACCGGCCGAATACTGAGATTGCCTCCACAACCACCACATCCCACTCCTGACAGGCGGTTGACGGAAATGCCGGATGTCCTTGTCTCGGCATAATCATACCCAGCATGCTGTCTGGGTGAACTATCCGGTCCGACCGCCACCATACCGAAAGGTACCGTAGCAGCTGGCGATACCTGTCCGTGATCGCCAGATGTTCCCATAAATAAATTTACCAAGTCAGTATACAACTGTTGTCCGTATACTGACTTGTCTCCAGCAATTAGCCAAAGACATACCAATCCTAATAACTTAATTCGAAAAGCCATTACGAATACTATTTTAATACTTATTTTATTCCCAACAGTTTTTTCATCAAATGGAAAGAGGCCGTATTGTCTTTAAAGCCGGCAAACTGTTCAGCACCAGGTCCGTAAGAGAAAAACGGGACAGGGGAAGCCGAATGTCCACCCGTTGTATATTTCACTGTAACCTCTTTCTTGTCATAGTCACCACCATGGATAGCAATACCACCAGTTTCATGGTCCGCCGTGATAACCACCAATGTGTTTCCGTCTTTTTCTGCAAAATCGAGCGCTTTGCCTACCGCCCGGTCAAAGTCAATGGTCTCGCCTACCATGTATTCCTGGTCGTTATTATGTCCACCCCAATCTATTTGGGAACCTTCCACCATCAGGACAAAGCCTTTCTTATTTTCCGACAATTGCTCTATCGCCAATTCCGTAGCATTTGCCAGAAAGCCATTTTCTCGCTTATCAACTGGTTCCATCCCGTCTTCGGAAAGCAACACGCCCAGATTACCGGAAATATCCTTAGCTTCAGCCAAGGAATAAACTACCTCGTAACCCTTTTCCTCCATTTCTTCCGATATGTTCCGGCCATCTTTCCGCCGCTCAAAATATTTTCTCCCGCCACCAATGAAAAGATTGATGTCGCTATTCAAATAATCTGCCGCAATTTCTTCCTGCATATAACGTGAAGGTTGATGGGCCACGAAAGAGGCCGGAGTAGCATCAGTCAACGAACTGGTAGCAATAACTCCCGTCGATAAGCCTTTCAAAGTAGCCAACCGGATAATCGAGTTCAACGGGACACTGTCCGGAGTCATACCGACCATTCCGTTGTTCGTTTTCGTGCCTGTGGCAATAGCCGTTCCACCGGCAGCCGAATCGGTTGTGTAACTATTGGCGGAGTTCGTTCGACGCAAGCCAACAAAAGGACAACGGTCTGTCATGTTCAGGTGTCCGCCATTCTGCGTATAAGCAGCTTGAACCTGATTGATTCCCATCCCGTCACCAATCATAATAATGATATTTTTCGGGCTTTTGGCTAAGGCCATGCTTGCAAAAGCAAGCCACAATACTGCACAATTAAATAATTTTTTCATCTATTCTTAATTCATTAATTCCATTATATCACTAAATAAGACACAAATCATATACAATTCATCATTGTGTTACAAACTATAAATGAATGTTCGGAATGTGGTTCGTTCCACAACATACCACCACACATATTCATTTTTCTCGCTCACAAACAACGCATCATTATACACTATGGGATAACTGACGCAATCCCAACACCAAAACATCCTTCCCACCCATTCCGAAGTTCGACCAATATTCCGGCAAATAAAACTCGGGCTGCGGAGCTGCCTTCCCATGACGGCAGATGTTATAGCAGTTACAGACTTTTTCAATAATCTTATCATCCAACAGACGGCTACACATTTTACTTTTTAGGAGGCTTATTCGGTAAAAGTAAACCATTCCAGATTCATTATGTCTTCTTCTTTTGCAAGAGGATCACCTCTGAAAACCATTACGAGGGCATGTTTGCCTTTTACCGATTTGACTGATGCTTCATGTAATACATAGGCAGTCTCACCTTGCATCGGTTCCAACTCACAGACACCTATCAATTCTCCTTCCGGACTATCCAAACGCAGCTCAATCTTGGCAGCACGGTTATTATCCCATGTTTTGCAGATGAAACGTTTCACTTCCGCTTAATCGAAATCGTAGTATTTCCAATAAGCATAATCACCATCTCTTATTTCCGCCAAATATTCTACGGGAATGTCATATTTCGGATAACGGGCGACTACAGTAACATGTCCTCCCATCAGACAGGCTCTTGCTGCATCCATCCGCAACAATGGAGACATCGGTCCGCCAATACCTTGCGTTGTCATTTCTACTTCTTGAATAGTGCCGTCCGGATTGAAGGTAATAGGTTCCAAACATGCCTTGCGCATCATTGCTCCTCCGTGCGTAGGCCGATGGTAGGCAATATACCATTGACCGTCCACTTCAAAGATACAACCATGATTATTGACTATCCTCCGATTGCTGCCCCAATTGTCGATGATAACTCCTCGATAGGTGTACGGTCCGAAAGGAGAAGTTGCTGTTGCATAGTTTAATGTTGCACAATTAGATTCTCCGTGCCGTTGGTGCCCCCCATATATATAATAATAAATTCCGTTTCGTTTCCGAACAGAACTTGCTTCATTAAAAGCATGCTCCTCATACGTCAGCAAACTGTCGTGCACGGCTCCCTCAATCGTCAGCATATCCTTGCTCAATTTAGCTCCTTTCGCATACCCTTGCCCCCAGAACAGATACCCCTGTCCGTCATCGTCAATGAAAACCGACGGGTCGATTCCGCTGATACCTTCGATTTTCATACCCTCTTTAAAGGGGCCATACGGAGAGGAAGACACAGCCACACCTTCGTCCTCACCACCTCCCTCCAAACAATAATACAGGTAATATTTCCCGTTATGATAAATACAATCCGGAGCATACAGCGTTCGGTCAGTATAATTCGTTTGTTTCCCTTTACCGGTAGTCGCAAACGACATCTGCTCCACATTCCAATGAATCAGGTCGGAAGTAGACAATACATTATAAGAATGGGAACACCAAACATGTTCGGGTTCATCACGTGAACCGTACACATAAATCCTACCGTCAGGCATTGGTCGGACTTCTGGATCCGCAATATATAACCCGGGAGGAGAAATCGGATTCAACATCCTGTCCGCCGTTATTCCTGTTTCGTTTTTTTTCTGATTAGAAGTACAAGCTACTAGCGCTACCAGTAAAAAAGAGCACCCGATTCCTAAAAATATCTTTTTTTTCACCGTAACACGTATTTATTTGTTTCTACTGTTTTTCTTGATTCTATACATCAATATCGTCCTCAGACTTCCTTCGTTTATAGATTTCATATCAATCATTTAGGCCAGACTTTCCATTCCTGCGCACCGCTTTTCTCCACCTCTATCGGTCCCGGGTAAGGATGCACAGCATTCCGCTTATTTCCCAAATAGTCCTTGTCGATGGCAATGGGACTATCATCCGGATTCACAAATGCTTGTTGAGGGATAATCGCCTTATCCAATGTTTCGGTAGTCACTAACCGGCTTTTCGGATTCGTGATACCTTCCTGGGGGACATTCATCTTCAGATACCAACCGTCAGCACGCTGCTCCAAACGGATAGCAGAGTCAAAACCGGAAGCCTCCACAAAATCTTTTTCCCGCTTGTCGGGATGTGCCCCTGCCGTAAACAGGTTGCCTTTGTAACGGATAGGTAGCAGGCATTCGTCCCAGTTACCCAAAGAGGCCTTTTGGGCGAAATGGTTGTTCACCCATTGCAAGTCACCTCCCATATTCCGCACATTGCCGACCGAGACCGTCCCATGCGGTTCGTAAAAAAAAGAATACCTACCCCCGGCGCAACGGTCTAATCCGGCAAACACCTTACCCGTCACCAGATTGTGTACCCCGGCAATCCCTTGCGACAGATTCAGCGAATAGCCGGACAATAGGATATTGTTTGCCAAAAGTATCGGGCCGTGACAAACCTCTATGAAAATATCCTCCTGCACGTTGTTGTCGTGAAACAGATTGCCCGTCACCTGCATACCTTGCGAACCCCAGTCGAGCCACAAACCACGGATGGTGTTATAGATATGATTGTCTCTGATGATGGCATCCACGGCAAAGTGCAACTTGATACCCGCCATCTCGTCGCCTTCGAAAGTCTCGTCCAAACATATATCATGAATTTCATTACCCTCTATCACACTGAAAGCAGCGCCGCTGCAACCGACAATTCCCGCTTGTCCGCAATCATAAATATGATTGTTGCGAATGACATGGAATCCGGCATCCTCTTTATTCCAAGAAGCATGGGCGAAATAATCCAACAACTGCTGTTCCGTCTGCCCTCCATCCGCTTCCGGATAGACTCTCGGAGGCATGAAACGGTAATGATGCGAATGGCCGAATGTCGGTCTGCCCAACGAAATACCGGCACAACGGGAGTTACGGATGGTATTGGCTTCAATCACCCATCCTTTTGCCCAGCGCGGTCCAATCAGACCTGGCTGTTCGGCTGAGGGAGGTGCCCAGTTAGTAGCGGCATTCTCCAGAATAAATCCGCGGACAGTGATATAGTCTATCCCTGTCTTCTCCGGATAAAAGACTTGCGGACGAACTGTAATCTCCACACCTGCCTTATTGGGATTCACACTATCAGGGAACTGTGCCCAGATAGAAGTCTTCCCCTTTTCAGGCAACTCCGGCGCACGAACGACCAAACAGAGGTTGTGTTTGCCCTCCAGCACTCGTTTCATCGGAAGGCAGAACTCTTCGAACTTCTCCCAGTCACCCGTATTCGTCACCTGCGAGGTTCCCAACAATTCCCCATCAGGCGTATCCAAACGCATTTCGACTGTTCCCCCCTTGCCTAATGTAGCCGCCTGAAAAATCAGTGTATCCGAACCTGTACCAAAATCCACCTGGTCGAAATACATCTCTGACCCATCTTTCAAATAACCGAAAGGCCATCGGTTGACAATCGTAATGCAAATAGCCGCATCGCCCCCTTTTACCGAAGCATGCATGGAAGTCTGCCGTTTGCCACCCACCGGCTCTACCCATTCGAAATTCATCAATACAGGGCCACCGTTGCCGTCGGCTTCGGCATACCAATGCGGTTGTTTGCCATCAAGTGGCTGCAACACATCTTCTAACGAAAACGTCTCACGGATACGTTTCCCCTCAAGAAGCACCATTCCTGTGTGGTTCGGACGTCCTTTGCCACGATACCAACTGCCATATATCTGTTCGTCAAACGGATTGCTCTCGCCAAAGAACGAATCAGGCAAAGTCAACTTCCACGCATTGTCTTGTACTTTTTCCCAACCCTTAACCCGTTCCGAACCGCTAATAACCACCCGTTCGCCCGGTGCAGCTTGATAAATGATACGTTTCTCGTCCGATTCACCGCCACGAGGCGGTACCACCCGTTCCCGATAAATTCCTTCATGCACGGTAATCACATCGCCCGGCATCGCCTTGTCAGCAGCCGCCTGAATAGTTCGCAGCGGTGCAGACAAACTGCCCACATTTGTATCCTTTCCTTTTACGGACACATGGTATTCCCGTGCAGACAAATGGCTGCACAAAAGGAATACCGCAATCAAACACACAAACTTCTTCATCTCCTTACATTATATTATATTATATTATATTATTGCACCAATCTATATTATTGCACCAATCACTCTAAGTAAATCCCGACTATTTTTTACTCTATTTGTATAAAGTCACTTCAGCCAGTTCGGCACGCCCCTCGGAAGCATCTTCGATTGTTATCCTGAAATACTTCAGTCTCTTATTCATCTGTACAGACTTAAAATCTCAACCCGTACATTCACGCTTATACAGAAGTTTCCACGAAGATCCGTCTTCCGAAACCTCTAACCGATGCTTATACGAAGAACTGTCTTTCGGAAAACGGATACGGCTGGCGATAATCTCTGTAGACTCTTTCAAAGTCAATATGACTGATTTTTATTATACGTATCCATTGCCTAGATTCCTTTTTCTTCATCTCTGCGGCATCCTGATAGGGTTTCGAACGGATGGAAATCACCAACCAGTTCCCATCTCCGAATCGAGACAGGATTCAGCCTTCTGTCTCACCGGCTGCATCCTTTTCTTCTTTCTTTTATTTCACTTCAATTTCTATCGAAGCAGATTCCAGACCAGCTCCACTTACTTTTACCTGCATCTTCCCTGCAATTCCTTCCTTCCCTCGAACAATAGCCAATGCCAAACCGTTGAACGACTCCCGTTCAGCACTTTGGAACGGAGTGAATGATGTAGGATCACCATTATCCGTAGCAACCAATTCATTCAAATGTTTATTACTGATTGACTGAAGGAACAGAGCAAAATTTCTATACAAGAACATCATGATGCTCCTATCTTACCTATTTCCTCTATTACACCTGGCTATTTAAAAAGTGTAATTTCCGCCAGTCCTGCTCTTCCCTCCGACACATCGTCTATAGTCAGCCGAAAGTATCTGAGTTTCTTTCCCAGACGTACCGGTTTAAAATCCCAACCCGTACATTCACGCTTATACAGAAGTTCCCACGAAGCCCCGTCTTCCGAGACCTCTACCCGATGCTTATATGAAGAACTGTCTTTCTGGAAACGGATGCGGCTGGCGATGATATCCGTCGGCTCTGTTAGTGTCAGTGTGATGACCTGCGGAAAAGTATCCTCGCCGGCAATCCACCAACTGAAATCATCACTGTCGGTCAGGTTCGATTCCGGATAACCGTCTTGGGTGGAGGAAACCTTAACCGATTCAATTTCCGCTACCGGCCTTTCCAATATCTGTTTGTCCCAACGGGTCGGCTTGACAACTACACCATCTTCCTCATTGCCGGTAAAAGGACGATGGTAACCGTCCGGCAGGTATTCTCCTTCAAAACGACGGGTAGTAATCTCCGTTTTACCGCTCTGCAGTCCCTCCGATGTAGCCGTCAGGGTAATCCGTCCAGCCTTCTTGGTAGTGCGGACAAAAGCAAATCCAACGCCCCCTTCTACGCGCTGCGGGTTGATGCCGATCCGGCGGATACCGTCACCTATCAATGTACCCTCACCAGTAACAGTAATACGAATCTCCGCATCTGAAGTGTTTACTCTTGTACCGTTTTCATCGCAGATGATGAAATAGACCGGAATCATATCGCTACCGTCTGCAACCGGAATGACAGGATGATCGGAAACAACCACTTCCACATGATGAGGTGCACCCGGAGTACGGACCGTATGAGTGGTAACTACTTTCCCGTCCACCACGCCTTCTGCTTTCAGTTCTCCGCTTTCATAGCCACCGGCATTGAAGAGATAGAGCGGACTTCCGCCCTTTTCGATGATGGCTCCATAAGTATCCTTCTGCGCTTCCCGTGTCTGCTGTCCAATCAGTTTCCCATTCCGGTAAAGACGGACTTCATCGCAATTAGAAAAGACCGGTATATCGGTTGTCGATGAGATGTATTTCTCCGAGGAGTTGAAAGAAGCGATATGTACCATCGGCCCCTCATAAAGTCCCGGTTGAGAGACTTCTTTCGGACGCATGCTCTGCATCATGTAGTAGCTGAACTTCGGATAACGGTTCACATCGACCACACCACAGAACATCGTATACTCTTCCGCCCCCCGGTTATAGTCGTTGTAACTCCACAAGAAATGACCGCCCATACGCGGATTGGCATCCAGCATGCACCAGTCGAAATAGCCTTTCCCTATCAGCTGCTGGAAACGTCCGCGGCATTGCTTCATCTGCTCCTCTTCATTCTCATCCAGGCGTACACGCGGTTTTTCACCTACTCCGTCACCCCATTCACGCGTAAGGAGCGGCTTGACAGCAATCTGGTCGTCCAGGTAATTACTCATCACATTCCCGTCCTTCGGGAAACGGCCCACCTGTTTATAGAAAACGTCATAGTAAGGTTCCGTCTCTTCATGGCTGAAATAGTCGGCAGATGTATACATCTGATTGCCGGGATACTCTTCATGGGCAATCCGATAAATGGCTTTGACCACCTCCAACGGATAATGCGTCTCATTCAGCGCAGTCTCCCAAAGGACTATGGACGGATGGTTACGGTCGCGACGAATCATCTGTCTGGCCACCTGGCAAAGCCGTTCGGTAAATACCGGATCCTCGTTGAAATATTGCCATCCGGGAATACATTCAACCACCAGCAGTCCATACCTGTCGCAAGCTGCAAGAAAAGCCGGGTCCTGGGGATAATGGGCGGCACGCACGGCATTATAACCACCCCGTTTCATGTCGATCACATCACGTTCCTGCATGGAATTGGAAGCCGCATCCCCTACATACGGGAACGACTGATGGCGGTTGGCCCCGACCAGGTAAAGATGTTCACCGTTGATAAAGAAACCTTTGTCGCGGTCGTATCGGATGGTACGGATACCTATTGTTTCCGTACGGGAGTCGACCGTCTTACCGTCCACCTTCACCTGACACTCCAGTTCATAAAGGTGCGGATGATAGGGATGCCAAAGAAGTGGCTTACTGACAGTCAGGGTCTGCTCCAGACAACAGTCGTCTCCACCTTCCAGTGAGAACGGATTCTCCTGTTCTGCCACCACCTTTCCTTCCTCATCCCTCAGCACGGACTGCAACACCCCATTGCGGCATTCCCCATGACCGTTCTTCAGGCTGGTACGGACTGCCACCAAAGCTTCTTCCTTCTCCACTTTCGGGTAAGTGATGAAAAGTCCACCGCCCGCCACTTCATCCGCCTCCAGTTCGTCGGAGATATGTAGCTTGTCGGTGACAACCATCTTCACATCCCTGTAGATTCCACTGTAATAATAAAAATCCAGACGATCCTGGGGCTTTCCCGGAGGAGTCAGCGAATCGTATGCGGCAGACACACGCAGAGCCAGGAGGTTGTCATCGTTCCAGTTGACATAATCAGAGATATCCGATGTGAAACCAACATACCCTCCCTTGTGTTCTGTCACCTTATGACCATTGACAAACAGTTCACAAGCATTCATCACTCCCTCGAACGACACGGCGATACGTTTACCCGCATAATTCTCCGGAAGTTTGAAATACCGACGATACCAGCCGATACCGTCGTAGATAACATCCCCACCGCAATGTTTCTTTTCCAGTTGCATGATATGAGGAATGGTTGCAGGTATCCATCGGGAATCATCCAGACCGACATCTTCACCGTGTGCAACATCCCCACGATAGAAAGCCCAGTCCGTATTCATATCCAATGTGATACGGGCATTTTCTTTTCTTGCACAGGCAGTACCTATCAACACCAGAAGCAATACCCATATACTGTTCATCTTGGTAAATCCATTCATATACAATAACTCCATTTTATTTATACGGTGATTGATCTTTATTAAACTTCTCCATTTGTCCGGATTCCTATTCCTTCATTTCTGCAGCATCCCGATAAGGGGCTATTTCCATGGACTTTATCACGGCTCCGTTGACCGTCTGGCGCAAGCCCAGAACCAGGACATTCTTCTTGTCCTTACCGAAATTCAACCAGCATTCGGGCAGATAGAATTCCCGCTGCGGACCGGCTTCCCAATGGCGGCCGATGTTGTGGCCATTCAACCACATGAACCCGTTGCCGGAAGCGTTAATCCTCATCAGCCAGGGAATCCAGACAGAGGGGTTCTGAGAAGGTAAGGTAAACTCGATACGATACCAGGTCAGCAGCCCGTCCTGTTCTGCCACCGGCTGTATCCCGTTTCCCTTCCGGGGAATCTCCGAACGGATGTCAAGCGGAACCACCGACCAGTCCCCATCGTCGAATCGGGGCAGAATCCAGCCTTCTGTCACACCAGCCGCATCAGCAGCATATTCCCATTCAAGCGGATGCGACAAAGCTGTCTCCGAAACGGAAAGCCCGGCTTCACGGATTCCGGAAAGTTCCTCCATCGGTACATATCCGTGGGCATGGCCCAAATTTTCATAGACAACCAAAATCTCATTCTCCCCTTCCTGTAAGGTGCCGGAAACATCGAACCGGTTGTCATACTCATCCGGACGTATACGATCAAAACAGTTCCGTGTGGTCCATGTCTGTGCATCAGCTTTGTCAGGGAAAAGACGGACGACATTCTTCCCGTTCACCTGTACAGATACAATATCTCGTGTAAACATATTGAACAGCAGATACTTCTCATTTTCCACCTGTTGTCTGCTCAAGTTCACTTTGGCCCGGAACAGGCTATACCGGAAATCATTAATGCCTAAATCAGGCAAAGAGACCAAACGAGATAAAGGAATCCATTGTGCTTTCTCTGTCGAATCTTCCCTCCTTTTCACCGAGGCGATGCGCACCGGGGCAGGTAAACGAGAAGGACGTTCTATGGCAGATTGTTTTTTAGGCCACCACACACCTTTCTCCGGATTCTTTTTTACAGGTATTACCAACACCTTCGTATCCAAAGGACCCAACTCATAGGTTACCTGTATCGGTGACACAGCCAAAGAATCCCCCTTTTGGGATTCGTCTACTTGCATCAATACTTTATTCCCATTCTGATCGATATTATACATCGCCTGCCGAGGCGACTGTATCTTTCCCGGCAATAAAGTTGCCTTCCCTTTACAGAGTTTACCCGTATCCGTGTTATGCAGAAAGACAAACAAAGTACCATCTTTCGCCATCCTAACTCCTCCGAATACAGATTCTGGAACTCCTTCTATCTTACAAGGTCCTCCCGTAGATCTTACCAACTGCGATTCATACTTATGAAGGAATTCTCCCAATCCTTTTGCTGCCAAATATTTATCACCCACAGCACCACTTTCATGGATAGCGGCATTGTAATCATACGAAGTAGTCATCCCGCGGGCTCCCCAACCGGAAAAATGGGTACCTCCGGCAAACATGTAATAGTTTATCCCCGTACATCCGCCCAACATGCTCATCAGACCAATGGCCTTGAAATGACGGGCATCCGAATAATGCTCTTCACTCAGCGTACCAGTCACCAGAGAAAACCACCCCCCCTGCAGTTCTGTCACAAAGCCGGGAGCGTCAGGCTGACTACTCTTCAGAGAGACCATCCGGTGGGCACAACTCGGTGCATCCGACTGGCCGACATAATAATTGTCACAATCGAACACCTGAGAAAGTTCCTTATCGCTGCTTCCACGACATTCTCCAGTCAGACAAGTAAAGACTGGAATATCGAACCCGTTCCGACGCACGGAACGGTAGAGTTCCTTCAAAAAATAAGACTTGTTCTCACACCCATGGGCATTGTATTCATTCTCTATTTGGATAAGGATGATACCTTTCCCGCCTTTCGGCTTTCTGGTAAGCTGTTCATCGGCCAATGCCTTGCAGACAGCATCGAACCAATGGACACACCAACGTACGTGGGTAGGATCCGCACTGCGCAACCAAAGCCCCTGATAGCCCTGAGGACGGAATTTAGCCAACCAACGGGGATATGCTCCTCCCGAGAATTCCGCACAGATGAATGGTCCCGGACGAACTATCGTATAAAAGCCAAATTCATCCTGTGCCATCTTCAACCATCTCTTTATATCAGAAAAGTCAAACTTTGTCGTATCTGATAATCCCGCAGGCATTTCCCGTTCATGCCAGTTCCATGGAACATAAGTCTCTACCGTATTAAAGCCGGCCTCCTTTATCTTCTGGAAACGGTCACGCCACAATTCTTCGGGACAACGGAAATAGTGAAAAGCGGCACTATAGATGAATACATCCTTACCGTCAATGGTCATACAAGAACCGTCATAACGAATACGGTCTGGATTTGAAAACTCTTTTGCCGGTATCGTCTCTACCGCAAACAAACGGAAAACGGACGTTACAGCTATCATAAACAAAATTATCTTCTTCATCGATTTCATATAATAAAATGTCATAATCAAATATCACTCAGTATATGATTCCAATAGTAATTCAGGATATTTCTCCGATATTTTTAATACCAATTCGGCAAACAGTGTATTGGCCCACGCAAACCAACCTCTGGAAAAATCTGCAGGATTATCTTTATGAAAACTTTCATGAATAAATCCGGTATTCCCATCCGTATTGACCAATACACGCAGACATTCCGCTATCTCTTCCTTGTCTTCAGAAGTCAAAGCTTTCGAAATTATACTCATCGGCCAGATTTTATCTTTGCCACAATGTGGCCCACCGATTCCTTCAGCCACTGTTCCCTTAAAAAAATATGGATTATGCTTACTCCACACAAATTTGCGTGTATTCTGATAAACCGGATCATCTGCATTTACATATCCAAAATACGGAACAGAAAGCAGACTTGGATTATTCGCATCGTCCATCAGATTACATCCACCATATCCATCCACCTCATAAGCATAGATTTTACCAAAAACCGGATGATTCACTATTCCATATTTCTGTATAGCTTCATCAACTTCTTTTTTCAAACGTTCTGTCTGATTAAGTAAATTCTTTCCGTTACCGGTGGTTCTGATAATTTCAGAAAGCTGACGCATAGAGGCAACAATAAACATATTCGATGGAACCAAAAAGCCAAAAATTGTAGCATCATCCGATGGCCGGAAACAGGAAACGACCATGCCCACCGGATTAACCGGATTCCCGGTTCGGTTCACTAATGTACCGATAGCGTTTCCTGTATGACGCTCGAAAGAATAAGGACCCTCACTTTCTTTACGTTGCTGCTCCTGAAAGGTTTTCAGCACTAATGCCATGGCTTTTTCCCATTTAGCATTGAATACCGAATCGTCCCCTGTTGCCTTCCAATACTGATAAATCAAACGGATAGGATAACACAGAGAATCTATCTCCCATTTTCTCTCATGAACATCTTTACACATTCTCGTGCCATCAGATTGCCAACCATTACCTGTGGGACCATCATTGAAAGCATTTGCATAAGGGTCTAATAATATGCAGTCTAGTTGTCTGCTTATCAAGCCTTTTATCATTTCCTTCAAATCGTTATCCTTAGCTGCTAACGATAAATAATTCTGTACCTGTGCCGATGAGTCTCTCAACCACATAGCATTTATATCTCCGGTTATTACAAATGTATCAGGATGCCCATCCCTTATCCTAAATTTTACAGTCGTATCCAGTGTATTTGGAAAACAATTGATAAACAACCATCTCAATTTAGGATCAATAATTTTTTTAGCCACCTTATTAATTTCTTTTTCGACTAGCTTTGATGTAAAAAGTCTTTGTTCAAATGGTGGACGCCGTGAAACATATGTTGCATCGTTTTCAAAAATTATCTTATCAGACTTTACACATGCTGACAAAGCTACACATACAGTAAAAGGTGAAAAAAATAAATTAGCAAGTAATATTTTATATAAAACATGCATATCACCAGAAATTTAACAACAATAAGACTTCAATTATAAGTCTATGCATACTTCTACAAAGAGTACATAAAAAATACTCTTTATAGAAGTAAATGCACATGAGACTTACTCTAACCTTAAAACAACAATGATAAATGAAGAACTTAAAAATATAAACACACCCTTTTTACTAAGAGGCTCCTAAAAGAATTCCCATTTACAAATCTTATATTTCTTATCAGAATAATTCTTTACAATATATTTCCAATTAGTCTTTGAACCATTCGTTTTTAAAAGTAAAATATTAAATTTATTTTTCTTATAATCAAATGATTGACCATCATCTTCAATTAAACGGAATGTTGCTTCATTGGAAATACCATATCCTCTACATGTAATTTCAAAAACAGTATTTTTATTAATATATAACTCTGGTTTAGCTACCGGTATTACACTATTTTCTTTTACATATATAGGTAATTTAGAATATTCAGTTTCAATCTCATAATAGTCACCACCTACATATTTCTTTCCTGTATGAAAATCAAACCAATTACCTTTAGGAAAATATACTTTACGTTTATCGCCTTTATTATACAAAGGTGCAACCATCATATTTTCACCTATCATATATTGGTCATCTATACTCCAAACATTTTTATCTTCTACATAATCCATTACTAAAGGACGAAAAGGAGGAGTTCCTTTTTCATAATAGTCAAAAAATGCTGTATACAAATAGGGTATCAGACTCATACGTTGATTCAATAGCTTTCGTACAATATCCTCCATATTCTCTACATTGGGTAATTTTTCACCTTTATTATTTTTTTCTTTATCAGGCTGCCACCAAGAAGGCATGTCCAAATACCACATATTCAAAACAGCTTGTGGCGATAATAATACAAGCTGTAATCTATGAAATAATTCTTCAATAGAAGAAGATTCACGTAATTCTGGAGACCATAACAAACCACCAAAAGCAGCATTGTTTATCATTTGAATATATTGCTTGAAATCATACGTATCACTATATAACGTAGCGGGCACTGAGGACATAAATAATCCTGACGAACGGTAATCTTGAAATGTTCTAATATTATTCCTTTCAAAAAGTTCATTCATCATTTTTACATATAACGAACCGAATATTTGGTGCATCTGTTCACCATCCATTCCAGAAGGAAATTCAGACATATCAGGAAATCCCCAATTTCCTTCTCCTGAAGAAATATCTGAATTATCACATTCATCCATTTTAAATGAAGCAATGCCATCATCTACCAATATTTGATGATAATCTGTATATATTTTACGAGCATCTGCCAAAGAAAAATCAGGTACAAGACCACTCCAGACCAAGAAATTTCCAGAAAACGGTTTTAACGGCTTATAAATTGGAGAATTAGGGTGTACATAAGCATGTTCCCATAAATTTAATTTAAAACCCTTTAAACTCATATTCGAAATAAATTGTTTATAACTTGGGAAACGCTTTGTATCCCATACATAAGAACATGAATATGAATTAGTTTGCCATCTAGGCTCTAGTCCCAAAACATCACATGGTAGTTTTTTATCTCTAAAATATCCTGCTATATCTTCTACCTGATGCTGATTAAAGTCATATTTCGTCCGATATTTTATTCCTAATCCCCACAAAGGAGGTAAGCATCCACCGCCAGACAACAGATTATATCGCTCTACAACCTTACGCAAATCAGGTCCTGTTATAATGAAAATCTCAACACCTTTTGTATTAGGTACATCAATATACACATATTTTGTACTACTTTTTACAGTATACAAATCTTCAGCAGAGGTAATATTTTTATCATGATTGCTCTCCTTAATGGTTACTCCATTTTCTTTTAATTCATTTTCAGTACCACACAAAAAAGTTGTATACTTTAAGGTATTAACTAAAATACCATACCCCAACGTAGAAACATAAAAAGGCTGCGGCGCATGTGTATATCCCAAATTCTTTAATGGATGATCATTTACAATAGGTTTCTTCTTTAATCCACGCTGAGTAAAACTTCCCATTTGTAACCCAAATCCATATAACTGTTCACTCTCTTTCAAAGGAACATAAACTGAACATCCACGTTTATTTTGTTTAATAACAACCTCAGACAAATCAAAAGGTAATGTCTTTACAGCACTTTGCTGCATATTTTCAGACTTAGGCTTACAACCCAATAACTTAAAAGGTGTATACGGATCTACATCTCCTAAAGTCAAACTAATAACTCCGGGAGCAATCTCTTTAATACTCACTTCACTATGTACAACAGAAGATGCACTTATGAACAAAGTACTAAATTCCCATAATATTAATAACAATATTGAATTCCTCATTACGATCTTAAAATTAAAACTAATTTTATAAGTAGAGAAGCTTATCTATTTAGAATTCAATAAATAATACCTCTCTACTATAACCATTAAAAAAACAAATCAATAATTACTGTAATGGATCAAACGAACCGCCCCATTCATTATTTTGTTCCAATTTCGAATTACGATCCAAATCTTCCTTTTTAATAGGATAGAACCAATGGTTCAAATCAAGATTAAACCTATAAATACTTTTATCACCATCCACACAATCTATATACTCAAAATAGAATAATTTACGTACTTCAGGATCCATCATATCCTTGTTCCAATCAAATTGTCCCTTCTGAATAATCGAATAATCATCTATTACCGGATATAAAGTGGAACGATATTGAAGATTATTCAAAAGATCAAAACGTTTCCAACGTCGTAAATCATTCCAACGTTTCCCTTCATATGCAAATTCAATGAAACGTTCGTTTACATAAGCCTCTCGAATCTCATCCTGACTGGTAGCCGTTATGCCATACCTTCCGTCTGTAGACTGAATTCCGGCACGTTTACGAATATCATACAAAACTTGTAATGCTTCAGTTTTTTTATCTAGTTCATTTGCACATTCTCCGTAATTCATCAATACTTCAGCAAAACGTATTTCTATCCAATCTGTCTCAGCATTATAGATTTCTGTAACAGCTAAATCATCTAAACCTTTCTTTTGGAAAAAATTCGCACCAGATGGCATTGTTCTAGATATTTCATCCAGTACCAAAGAAACATTTAAATCACCATCTTTCCTCCAGGCATTCCAAAACTTCATATTATTCTTCAGATGATCAGGACAATAATATTCCATCCCTGGGCAAAAGATAGTAGCGTGGAAACGAGGGTCTCTATTAACATAAAAATCTGATAAAAATTGCTTATTATAAGTCCTATCATTTTTTAGCCGGTTTAAATCAACCTCCAATGGTGTACCATCTAACTTTGGATATGCCATTATTAAAGAAAAAATAGCTTGATTACAACTCGCCATACCCATAGTCAATGGTTCAGGACGTATAGCATTTTGATCAAATGCATGATCCGGATAATAAAACTGGTTTACCATAATCACTTCTTTATTCTGCTCATCATACCAAATATCAGCAAAATTACCTTCATAAAGTCCTTTACCTACACTTTTCAGAAAATTGATAGCTGCTTTATTGGCATCATATGCATCCTGCCAGCGCTGTTGATCATTGTTGGGATTAAACAGTGGACTGGCATATTGTAGCAATACACGGCCTTTAAAAGCCATAGCACAGCCTTTATCGATACGACCATAGTTTTCATTTTCCCATTTGTCAGGCAAACTGGCTATTGCCTCATCCAAATCCGCTAATATCTGTTTCACACACTCTGAAGTAGAACTTCTTGGAACCAACAATGAATTTAAATCTGAAACATCCTGCGGCTGTAAAATCATTGGAACTCCTCCCAAGGAGAATACTTTACCCCAATAATCCCATGCGCGCCAAAACAATGCTTGTCCTCTTAATTGCTTCTTTTCATCTTCATTCAGTACAGTTACACTCTCAAGATTAGCTAAAAAATAATTTATCTTATCAATATTCTTATAATCCAATCCCTGAGCACAATTATCCACTGTTATTTCACCACGCACATATTGACTCATATCAGTAGGTCCATTCATACCTTCATCCGTATTATTGGCAGAAATAGGCCAACCTGGCATCATACTTCCATAAATATCAGTCAAAAAAGCATTGACCATATCTGGATTCTCCCATACTCCATCTGGTGTTATAGCACTGGTATTTTCATAATCCAAACTGCAACTCCCCAATAATAAACTACAAAATAAACCAACAATTATATTTTTCTTTTTCATAGCTGATTTGTACTTAAAATTTCACATCAATACCAAAGTTGAACGAACGCATAATCGGATAATCATTTCCTCCTCCCAATTCAGGATCATAATATTTAAAACTACTCCAACAGAACAAATTGGTTCCAGAAATAAATAAACGGACATTATCAAAGATTTTATTATAGAACTGATTCTTCGGCAAATCATAACTTAATGTAATGTATTTCAAGCGCATAAAATTCGCTTTCTTAAACCAGAACTGACTATCCTTATCCCGATAAGTACTCGGCACATTGGCACTAACCATACGAGGCAAAGACGCATCAGGATTATCAGGTGTCCAACTGTCATCATACCAACCGGCATACATTCGGTTCCATTCTACATTACCGGCAATGCTCCGGTATGACTTGTACAATCCCAACTCACCGGCAAACATCATATCCAGACTTAAACCTTTCCAACTACCTCCCAAATTCAAGCCATAAACTACCGGAAAATTTTTGTCACGCAGCACCACACGATCCCAATCATCAATCACACCATCGGGTACTCCATTCGGTCCAGTATGATCTTTATAAACAATGTCACCTAGTTGAGGTTTCATTCCATTAAAAGTATAATTAGGGTTTGCCGCATTGAAGTCATCCAATTCTTCTTGTGTCCGGATAATCCGGTCGAAATCATATCCAACAATACGGGAAGTAGAAGTTCCAATCGGAATATCAATCCATTGGGCATTCTCAGCGTAATCTTTATACTTGATTTCATTCCATCCATACGACAGCGTCAAGTTCCCATGATAAGTAAAATCTTTACTACTACCTTGATATCCCAATTCCAAATCAATACCTTGAGCATTCATTTTTCCATAATTTTCGGCAGGCATATCACGACTGTATGTAGTAGGCAAAGTGGCCTGACGGTTATCCAAAATGTCATACGATTTACGGAACCAGTAATCAAATGTAAAATGCCAGTTTTTAAAGAAATTCATATCTATACCTACATCATAACTCAATGCTTTTTCCCATGTCAAATTCGGATTTACGACCTTACCGTATGTCAATCCTGTATTTTTCGAAGGATCTTTTCCAAAATAAGCATTTTTAGTATCCGAATTTGATAAATAAGACTCCATCCATTGCCATCCACCCACAGAATCATCACCTGTCAAACCAACGGAACCACGAATTTTCATAAATTGAATCCACTTCTTATTAAAAAAGTTCTCTTCAGAAAGCACCCAAGCAGCAGAACCAGCAGGAAAAAATCCCCAACGCTGAGAAGGAGCAAAATTCATAGAACCATCCTCGCGAAAAGAAAACGACAACAAATATTTGTCCGCATACGAATAATTGAATTGTCCCACATACGACATACGTCCGTTTCGACTAGCGACATCTCCTCCACCATATGTATCAACACGGCTATCGCTAGCAGCCCAAAACTGGTCATATAAATATACCGGAAACGTCTCACGACCTCCATAAACTTGAGATTTGTATTCCTCATACCATTCTGTCAATAAAACAGCATCTAACCTATGTACTTCATTAAATGTATTCGAGTAGTTTAAATAAAAGTTTAATTGTTGTTCATCCCCCCAATCAGAGCTTTTCTCAATATAGTCTTTACTTAACCATGAAGATTTTTTTACTCCAACAATATCTTCATCTTTTATTGATATTATACGGCCATTAGCTCCACTTTTTTTAGGTACATAAATATCATAATTTTTATAAAATCCTTCTTTAGCATTGTGTATCCAACTCTTACTATATTGAACACTCATACTCATCCCTTTAAAAAAAGGAAATTTATATGTCATTTTAAATACAGCAGTTGGCTTTAAATAGGTTTCATGATGATATCCTCCATCATTTCGTGCTCTTGCGGCAGGATTTAATGGTCCATTTGTATCTAATACTTTTCCTGATTCTGAGAACACTGGAATTTCTGGTTGAGATATCCTCAATGCAGAATATATGCCATTAGGCCATCCATTATCTTCATGTCCATCACTTGCAGTTCTACCTATTTTATTATTATTTAATGAGAATCCAACATATGCCTCTAAATACTTTGTCACATCTGCACTTACATTCATACGGAAATTATATTTATCATATGTCATGGGCTCCAGAAAACCTTGCTGTTTTACATATGATGCAGCTCCAAAATATCGTATTTTATCACTTCCTCCAGAAACACTTATGTTATGACTTTGGGTTGTTGGATTCTGCCAGACCGATTCTAATAGATCATAACCATATCCACCATTGATAGAAGCTATATGATCAATCTCTTCCTGAGTCCATTTTTGAGCAGGAGTTGTACATACTCTATTATACAACAAAGCTGTTTGCACTCCATCTGTCAAATCCTGATTACCCGTACGGGAATCAATACTAAAACCATATGAATAATTAATAGTAGGTTTACCTTCTTTTCCTTTTTTAGTTGTTACAATAATAACACCACCAGAAGAACGGGAGCCATAAATTGCTGCTGATGCAGCATCCTTCAATACTGAAATACTTTCTATTTCATTAGAACTTAAATTATTAAAATCTGTCGCATCACGTACTACCCCATCAATAACGTATGTGACCGGTTGTGGATTATATTTCTTTTCTTTCCAAGAAGAAGTTGTACGAATTGATATTTCAGGATTATTACCAGGAATACCACTTGAGGTTCCAATATTAACACCAGCCATTTTTCCGGCTAACAGATTTCCGGCAGAAGTAGTTGGTATTGTATTCAAATTTTCCCCCACTTTCATACTTGCCACAGCCCCCGTTAAAGATGCTTTCTTTTGCGACAAATAGCCTACAACTACCACTTCCTCCAAAGCCTTCGAATCTTCTCTCAATACTATAGATAAAATCTTTTGCTTGCCTACTTTCACTTCCTGATCAGCATAACCGATGTACGAAACCTGAAGTATAGCCCCTTCCGGTACGTCCAAAGAAAAGTTACCATCTATGTCCGTAATTGTTCCATTCGCCGTTCCTTTTACCACGACATTCGCACCGATAATAGGTTCACCTGTAGCATCCAGAATCGTACCTTTAACCATTTGGGATTTCTTTCCAGACTGCGTATCAACCTGTTTCCGGATGATAATATGCCCATTACTGTAAGTTGCTACGCAATCTGTTCCGTCCAACAATTTCACCAGTACTTCCTGAACCGTACCCTTTTCAGGCATATTCCGGATAACACGCGAGTCATCAATGTCCTGAGATTTGTAATCGATAAAAAGCTTCGTCTGCTTCTCGATCTGTTTAAATACACTTTTCAACGGAATGTTGCTTCCTGTCAGACGGACAGACTGTTGTTGGGCGTAGGCAAAGAGGCTGCATGTAGATAATGCGGTGATACACAACAGCCGAGAAATTTTTTTTCTACTTTCTTCTAGCATCAGATTTGTTAATTTCATATATTTGTAAGTTGAAATTTAAGTGTTTAAAAATAGTTTTGTTTCAAGGTCCTATACGAACAAAATTAAAATACTTGGTTTCAAACACCGGGAAGGGGAGTTGGCGCTGTTCTTTCCGGTTTTCTTTTTCTGATAATTCCTCCTTCTTCTACTTATTTGACAATGATACTTTTTCCCTTGATTATATATTGTATACCTATTAACTGATGCAGTATTTCCATGACATCTTCAATCTTTTCATCAGGTCCGAACTTGACGTTATACAAATCTGTTCCATAACGGGTAGCATTGTATTGGAAAGTGACTCCATACTTCTTTTCAAGAGTAAGAATCATCTGTTCGAAGGTGACATCCTCAAAAATCAGATACCCCTTGCGTGCCATCCTGAACAACGATAAATCTACCCGGTTCATCCGCACACTCTTGTCTGTATGTGAAAATACCAGCTGTTCACTCGGCTGTAGCACATAAGACTCCTCTGCCCCTTCTTTCAGACTGACCTTCACACTTCCTTCTTCCAGTGTAGCCATGGTATAATCTTCCCCGGCGTAGGACTTTACGGTAAATACTGTACCTAAAGCCTGTACATCCAGTCCTGAAGTCTTTACGATAAAAGGTTTCTCCTTATTTTTGGATACTTGGAATGAAGCTTCACCGGTCAGATACACCGTACGTGAATCCAACTGCTTGAAATCCGACGGATATAAGAGGGTAGATCCGGTATTCACCCAGACACGCGAACTGTCAGGCAATACAAGCTCACAAGTTTTGCCATACGGAACAAACATTTCACACATTTCGGTCGACTGCCGAAGAGTCAATTCTCTGGTTGTCCAATAAGTTCCACCTGCTGTCATCACAAAAATTGCGATAGCAGCCGCATATCTCATCCACCTCATCCGGATTCGTTTCCCACGATAGAACGACAGTCCCATCCGTTCCTGCAGACGGTTCCATTCATTCCACGTGTCCGAAGATATTTCCCCGGCCGATTCATCCCAATACTGATGCAACGCGTCTTCCTTTTCTGCTTGATTCTGCTGCGCACGTAACCATTTCCCGAACACAGCCCTTCCCGCCCGGGTGAAATGCTTTCCAACATACAGTTGGAACATTCTTTTGATTGATTCGTGTGTTTCCATTTTACCTGCTTTTATACATAAGTAGGTTTAAACCGGAAACACACACAAGTCAATCAAGAAAAAAATACATTAATTTTAATTTTTCTTTCGATCAATAGATAAATGAAAGAAAACATATTGATAAACAATGGCTACCTGTCAACCTACTTCAGTACATTACAGCGAAATTCTCTGTTTGGAAAGAATATTATTTACTTTTCATACAAAAGGCATATACATTTCCTCCAAAATCAGAAACAAATAGTGTATTTCCAGAAAAAGAAACCGAACTGAATATCGGGGAGCCTAAATGATATTTTGCTGTTATGTTTCCCTCATTTTTATCTATAGCATAAAGATAACCGTCCGAAGCTCCTACAAAAACAGTATTTCCAACTATTATAGGACTCGTTTCTATTGTCTGGGAGTCAGGACGTGTATATGATGATGTATAAATCAAGGCTTTTCCTACAGGACAATGCCATTTCTCATTCAATGTACTTCTGTCAAGAGCAACCAAACCATCCCTTGATGTACCAAAAATTATTTCATTTTCTGAAATGACAGGCGTGGAGGTTGCATCTACACTATAAGGTAAATCTTTCCGAACAATAATATCGCCTTTTTTTGCATCCATTATGAAAAACGCTTTATCTGATATCAGATAAAGGAGTCCGTCCTTTATTGCTGGAGATGAGGCTCTGAATCCAAGACCATCCTGCGATTTGCTCCATAACATTTTTCCTGTTTTTACATCATTCCCGTAAAGTGCCCCCCATTGTGTAGAACCTATAATCATTTCATCGGAAACTGATAATGTAGCCGTTGAACCTTGGTTTTGTCCCCAGTCACGATTCTGCCATAAAATCTCACCCGTAGAAGCATCTATGGCTTGCAGGTATTTACCTGTACCAGCATAAAGAATTCCATCTTTTGTAGCCAATCCTTCTGTCAATGAAGGTAAAACACCCATTCCAATATCCTTTTTCCAACACAATGAACCGTTGTTACAGTCTATGGCATAAATAATACCATAAATATCTTGTGCAAAAACTTTGTCCTTATCTATCGCTATCGTATTCTTTATTGAACCTTCCACATGATATTTCCATACAATCTTTCCCGTTTTAGCTTCTAAAGCATAGATAGCAGCACGGCCTCTGTTATCATCATCAACAGATGCAATATAGACCATTCCGTTATATACAATAGGAGAAGTCATGAAGATATTCCCCCCTACATTTGTAGTCCATGCAAGACTGAGCAATGAATCAAGCGGACAAGAAATGATTCCACCTATATGCTCAGAATTGGCCAAAAGGTTAGTCCAGTTTTCTCCCGGTTCTACCAACACTTCTCCCGGCGAATATTCAAACTTCTTTTCTTCTACACGCTTTTCACCATTTGAGAACTCAGCGGTAACAAACAGTTTAAGCTCCTTATTATGATATTTGCCATCAAGTGAAAGTTCAGCACCCCATGTCCAATCTGTTTTAGGGCTAAGTTTCTTGTCCTTTATTATAACTTGTTCGCCATACATACAGGTATATGTTACCTGTTTTGTCAAAGCATCCGAAGAATATACATTTACATTTATTGTATTTGATGCGGTCTTTCCTGATGGCGAAGATATACAAAGCTGATTATCTATATATGCATAACGCATTTCGGATACGAAATCACCTTTTCTATCCACACGCATTACTCTATATGAAGACGTAGAATGATCAATGCCGCCTTTGTCTATTGTACTGGAACAAACGGTATATACATCTCCCTGTTTCTTTATATGGTTTATATGCCAGTGACCATAAATCCATGCCTTCAAATTATATTCATTAAGATTTATCGATTCAGATTTTCCACTATAGATAAACTTATCTCCTTCTGTGAGAATGTCATGATTGAATACATAAACAGGAGTTCCCGGTTTCACATGTTCAAGATCATTTTTCATCCATCTACAGACATCGTCTTTGGTATATCCCGGCCAATAATCTCCTCCCGCCATTGGTGTAACAATATAATGTACATTGTCTACATCGAAAGAATAATAAACCGGTCCATAAATATTTTCAAACAAATCCTCTCCATATTTTCCTTTTACCAGATCATGATTCCCGATGCAATAATAAACCGGAACATCCATGTTCCTTGTATTTACCAGTTTTATATGAGACTTCAAACCATTCTCATAACAGATATCACCGGTATGTACTATGAACGCAACCTTTTCATTTACAGAATACCGATGAAGATTTTCCGCCCAATTCTCATTACCTTGCACTTGGGAGATTTCAGTATCAGTTATTTGAATAAACCTATGACTCCCCTTGTTGTCTATACCAACAGTATATGGAACAATGCCAAAATCATAACTTACCGTAGAATCATCAATCTTACGATAATGATTGCATACGGCTTTATATCCCGAAGGTACCGTTATAAAAATGAATCTCTCCTTTTCGTGTCCCGGCAAAACAAACTTTCCATCAGATTCCGTTTCTACAACATTCAATCCATCCGAAACTTTAATACCCTTCAGAAGTTTTTCTCCGGAATCATAAATACCATTATCATTTTCGTCAACAAAAACCTTTCCGGAATATTGAGCATATCCCGATAAAGCAAACACAGAAATAATAAATATTGATATAATTTCTCTCATAATAAAAACATTGCATAAATTTTCCCTACAAATGCATCCTACACTGATGTAACATATTTTCCTTTTACATTCGGTCTTATTTTTTTAAAGAATCATCTATTCGATGACATACCAAGTATACCCGTTTGCCGGAATAGTCACTTCCACCTGCACCGAATAATCTCTTCCCAACCTATATTCCACACTGCTGCCTTCCTGTTCCCGGATTCGGGCAGTTTCCGTCAGACCGGTATAATAGAGTGGAAGGTCTATCTTACGTGTAATAGCCTCATCTGTCGGGTTAAAGAATAAGGCGAATCCTTTTTCTTTCCCCTGCGGATTGACATGCATAATACCATCCCAGTCCTGTGCATCAGGCTTACGGAGGTGGATAATATCACTGTTCAGGACATTCCGATACTTCTTATACCAGCGTATAATATCCGTCACAACTGCTTTTGTCTCAGGTGTATCATACAGACGGGGTCCCCGATAACAAGCCTGGATTCCTGCCCCGTAATTCTGTACCATCAGCATCTTGTATTCAAACAGGTGTTCGCTGAGCGGTTCCAATGTAGCTGCAGCCCCTCCCCCATGATATTCTACCAAAGGAACAAAACTCCAGAGTGAAGAAGGAATACGTTCCCATGTACAGTCATAGTTCAACTGACGGGTATGGATTAACTGACGGTCACGCGGCAATGACCAGTTTGTTTCCCGGTAACCGATACTGGTTTTCGTGGAACCGTTCAGGAAATAGAAGTCCGGCACATTCAGATAAATACCTTTCTCGCGCATCCAGTGATACAGTTCCGTAATCTTGTGGAACTGGTTCCATTGTGAATCCTGTAATCCTTTATGATGTGTATGCAAAGTGGAGGCACAGACATCGCCCGGATAAGAACCGTCGTGTTCAAAACAGGTCATGCCGGTCTTCTCAAAGAAAATTCTGATTTTACTGAAATATTCATATCCCCAGTCACTGCACAGACAAGGCGAACTGCCAAACCTCATACCTCCCCGCTTACTGGTCTTCGGATTGATGACATCCACTTCTTCACTAATCCAGCGGCTGGCCAGAAGCGAATAACAGCCCATCTCGATACCTTTGCTACGGGCATACTCTACCAGTCCCTTGAATTTGGCAATATTCGCTTCGGATATATCTTCGGCATTCGCACCGGAACCGAAACTGAGGATAATCATCTCATAACCGGTCTCGGCACATTGGTCGACTGCTCTTCTGACCGTCTCCGGGTCACTGGAAGTAAGGTGCATGAATATAGGATTTTCTGTCAGCCAAGGGGCCACAGCACGATAGAACCTTCGGGTGAACAACCCCTTACGTTCACGGTCATCGCTATCGAAAGGCATTTCATAAACGTTGAAAGTGCAGAAGGTCTCTCCGGCTTGCAGAAGCTGGTCCGGCCCCATCTCCGGAGAAACATCCAATATGCAGCGGGTTTCCATCGGATAATTCCGCTGCGAAGTGTATTCCGGGTCCATTACCCATTTCTCGGTAATGTCCGTTTCACGTTCCGTAAAGGTACCTTTACAGGCATAGTCACTTTCAATGTGGATATTAGGAAGACGAAACAGGTCCGGATTACCGTCACCCGGCGATTCCGGCTCGGCAAAAGCCAGGTATTCCAGCTTGAAAGCATCAATATTCAAGGGAACGGACGACTGATTCTCCACTTCCATCCGTTTCCGGATAACCGGAATCTCGTCATAGACAGCGAAACAGAGCTTCACCACCACATCCTTCAACTCCTTATCTCCCCGAAGCGTAAAGACCAGTTCCTTTCCTGTAGCCGATTTTTTGTTCAGTGCCCAGCGGTTACGTGCCCAAGGAAGTGTTTCCCCCACTGACCTGATTTCGAAATCCTCTACCAGAAACGATTCCGGTATTGTGGTCATCTTATCTATCCATTCTTCTTTCAGATAAGCTCTTTCGGGTTGTCCTGCCAAACCACCGATACTCCACTTCTTTCCGTCAATCTGTAAAAAACCCTCGCCACTGACTGCACGTATCATGCTTTCGCCCGTCATCCGGTTCGTCAGATGTGTGGTAGCCAAATTCGGAAAGATACGGAATGTCCTGGCCACCATACCATTGGCAATCACAATACTCTTCCCGTCCGGCGAACGGTAAATCCCCGCCTCCGACTTTTCCGGAGTCAACAGCCAGTCGAACGGTGTCCGGTCCGAAAGCCGGGACTCCCACACAGGCAGTTTCCCTATCTGCTGCTCCAACCGTGCAATGACCGTTTCACTTTGCCTGGGTCCTTCCCCGACTGACTGGACATCCACCATCTCCGGCATCTTCCCCTGATAACCGATGACCGGAGATACCAATAACACCTGATCACCGCTCGCCCCGTCGGCCGTCGGGTCGACAACCATTTCCAGCATCCGTATATCCTTCAAGGATACATCGATTTGCTTCGGAGCGTCCCCCTGCCGGATGACACCGCTGCTATAGATTTCCTTACCATCTGCCTTCAGAATCACCTCGACAGAACCTTCCCCGATGTTACCGTCGGTTCCGGTCAATCCTAGGAACCGTTTACCTTCGCCTTCTTTGCGGAAAAGCAGCTTGGTCCCGTCCACCAAAGGCTAGACCAATAAAGAAGCATCATCATTCCCGATATCTGTGGAAAATATACTCACTTGCGTCTGGAACCGTTCCGCTTCTCCATCCAACCTGATTTTAGCCACTGACGGAGCATGTAACTTGATGGTATCATCCTCGGTAATGACCGTACCATATTCCTGCCAGACTTTGGAAAAGTCCAGATTCTTTAACGAAATTTTCTCTTGAGCCTCACTCCCCATACTACAGGCCAGAAGACAAATAAGAATGACTGCTTTTTTCATATTTTGTGTATTACACCTTTATAGATTTAAGTACTTGTACCTGTAAGTAGGTTTAAAAGGTATGCACACACAAAACAAACAACGTTTTTCTGGAAAAAATTATAAACTATCGGATAGTCAACAACAGCCAGAGATAAATGACTTTACGAAGAATGGCCAATGCTGCTGTCAGGTGATTTTCTACTGTTCGTTTGCTGATTCCCAAACGGTCGGCGATTTCCTGATTGGAAAGTCCCTCTTCACGACTCATCCGATAGACCTGCTGGCGTTGGGGAGACATCTGCCGGACTGCATTCTGAATCATGGCCTGAAGTTCACGGGCGAACAACTGTTCTTCTTCCGACTTAGCCTCTGACGTATTTTCCAGATACTCTTTTACATATTGCTCGGTCACTTCCAGATGATCAAAATAATCATACACCTTATAACGGGCCATCTGATACAGATAAGCAGAAAGAGACCTGACTTCCGACAACCTTTTCCGGTTCTGCCAAATAGACAAGAACATCTCCTGCGCCATATCCCGGCTTAATTCCGGATCATGCGTCAAGCCCGTCAGGAAACAGACCAGTTTCGGCTGATATTGAAAAAACAGCTGTTCGAATGCGTGTATGTTTCCGGCTCCGATTTCTGCCAAAATATGTAACTCAGACTTCTCCATCAATGAAAAACCCACAAATCCATTAGTTAACAACCCGCAAAAGAAACAAAATTCTTAGAATAATGAAAATATAGCAAAGAAAAAAATAATGTAACTATATCAAAATTTCAATAGTTTTTTCAAATAGGTTATACCTAAAACTGTTTGTAAAATCTTAATTCTTTGCTCAATGCTTATTTAATATGGTTATCTACAAAATTTTAACACTCAAATCATAAATGCATCATGCAAAAACACTTATATACACCACTGATATTCAATCTGTTTACACTCTTATTCAAAGATATCCCATATAATTTATCCCAAAGAACAGCTAGAACTCCGCAGAATCATATATTAACATAACGGTTGTGCAAACCACCATTAGAATGCCGACATCGCCATCAGCAATGCCAAGAGATTACTTATAGAAATGCATTTTCCCCTTCCATCAAAGAAAAATCCCAATCCTGATTTGCCAGCCGCATTTATTCCTTTTTTCAGGAGAATTTTCCTTATGGCTTACGCCATGAAAATTCACCTGAAAAAGAATGCGGCGGCAAACGGATTAGAATTAAAGAAAAGATTACAGGGATTAACTGCGACCGACGTGACGCATAGCCGTAAATCAAAGGCGGCTATCCTTATATTCTATATATGGCCTCACAAATACTGTGAAAACCCACTTTCCAAAATAACAAAACATAGCCTGCCTATCAACTCCCAAAATAAGACAGGGATTTCAGCTCCCTCCGATCTGCATAGTCAGGTGGCTTAGCTATGTTTTTACTCCTACATCCAATTCTTTTTTCTTTTTTTCCTCTGTTCCCGTTCTTTCCTATCCTTCGTGTGACATTTGATGACACCTGATGATATCTAATGTCATCTATTTGTAAATCAATTGTTTACTCAATTTATCATCTTACATTTGGACTGTGAAACAAATCAAGTAGTCACTCAAAACAAAAGATTATGGCACAAGAAAACAGTCCAGACAAGGGAAAAAGGCAAGGCCGGACAAAGAAACCGGAAAAGCCTTATGTGGAACAAATTGACGAGCTTCTGCTGGTACATAACAAGAACGACCCCAAGGAGGGTTTGGGAGTGGTCAGCAAAGCAGACGAGAAAGGTAATTATCAGACGGTTGCACCGGAGGAGAAGAATGAGAACTCATTTCTGAAATTCGACAAGAATTCGAGTATCCTCGAAAATTTTATCAAGAACTTCTGGAGCCAGCTGAAGGAACCTACGCATTTCAGGCTTATCCGCATGACCTTCAACGATTACAGGCAGAACAAACAGGCTCTCAAGGACCTGGCCGAAGGCAAGAAAACAGACGCGGTAAAGGAGTTTCTAAAACGCTATGAAATCGTACCGAAAGCAAACAATCAGAAAAACAGTCAAACAAAAGAGGAGGAAACAACAATGGCAAAGAAACAGGAACAGACAACGCAGGCTCAGCCTGAACAGGTATCACAGGTGGAAGCTGCCGCACAGGGGCGCGAACAGCAGGAACCGCAACGCCAACAGACACCCACGTACCGCTATAACGAGAATATGATTAACTGGGAGGAACTGGGTAAGTTCGGCATATCCAAGGAAATGCTGGATCAGTCTGGACAGCTTGACAGCATGCTGAAAGGATACAAGACTAACAGAACTATGCCGCTGACACTCAACATTCCTGGGGTACTGACCGCAAAGCTTGATGCACGCCTTTCGTTCATATCCAACGGCGGGCAGGTCATGCTGGGCATCCACGGTATCAGAAAGGAACCTGAACTGGACCGTCCTTATTTCGGACATATCTTCACGGAAGAGGACAAGAAAAACCTGCGTGAAAGTGGAAACATGGGACGCGTGGCTGACCTTAACCTGCGTGGCAACACGACAGAGCCGTGTCTGATTTCCATCGACAAGAATACCAACGAACTGGTAGCCGTACGACAGGAGCATGTCTATATCCCGAATGAAATCAAAGGTGTGACTCTGACTCCGGATGAAATTCAGAAACTGAAAAACGGTGAACAGATATTCGTGGATGGCATGAAATCCAATCAAGGCAAGGAATTCAATGCCAATCTGCAATACAATGCGGAAAGAAGAGGCATCGAATTTATTTTCCCGAAAGACCAGGCTTTCAACCAGCAGACGCTTGGCGGTGTACCGCTTTCCCCCATGCAGCTCAAAGCGCTGAACGAAGGCCACACCATCCTTGTAGAGGATATGAAGCGAAAGAACGGCGAACTGTTTTCATCCTTCGTTACCATGGATAAGGTAACAGGTGGTCTTCAATATACGCGCCACAATCCGGAAACGGGAGAAATCTACATACCAAAGGAAATCTGTTCGGTACAGCTCACACCGGAGGACAAGGAAGCGTTACGCAAAGGGCAGCCCATCTATCTTGAGAACATGATCAACCGTAAAGGTGAGGAATTTTCGTCATTCGTCAAGCTGGACCTGGCAAGCGGAAGACCACAGTATTCCAGAACTCCGGACGGTTTCAACGAACGACAGGCACCAGCCATCCCGGCTGAGGTTTACGGACACCTGCTTTCGGCACAGGAAAGAGCAAACCTTCAGGACGGAAAGGCTATCCTCGTAACGGGTATGAAAGGTCCCAACGGCAAACCGTTCGATTCCTATCTGAAAGTAAACGCAAACACCGGACAGCTGCAATATTTCCAGGAAAATCCGGATGTGCGTCGTAATACTTCACAACGTGCTTCACAGACTGACAATACCCAACAGCAGGAACAGAAAAAGGGAGCAAAACAGGCTGTCTGACCTGAACGGGATTTAAATCATTCAAATCATCAACTACTAAAAAAAGGAAAGAACATGAACAAGAACAATCATCATATCTACAAGGCTGAACAAATCGACTGGGAGAAACTGGAATCGGTAGGTATCAGCAGATCGCAAATTGAAAAGGACGGAAACATGGACCTGCTCCTTCGGGGAGAGGAAACCAATGTCATGTCCATTAAAATCAAGACTCCTGTATTTTCACTGACCATGGACGCCACACTCAGTCTGATTGAAGACAAGAATGGAAATCCGGTCATCAGCGTAAACGGTATAAACCCTTCAGGTGAATAAATAAGAATCCATAATGTATCATCTCTCTTTCCATACGGTAAGTCCGTATGGAAAGATATAAAAACAGAATTTATCATGATTGCCATATTAACAGACAAACCAAGTGTAGGAAAAGAAATCGGAAGAATCATCGGTGCAACCAAAGTAAGAAACGGATATGTGGAAGGAAACGGCTACATGGTTACGTGGACCTTCGGGAACATGCTGTCACTGGCCATGCCGAAGGACTACGGAACCCAGAAGCTGGAACGGAATGACTTTCCTTTCATCCCGTCCGAATTTGAACTGATGGTACGGCATACACGCACCGAGAACGGATGGATACCGGAGATTGATGCCGTGCTCCAGCTTAAAGTAATCGAGAGGGTATTTCAGGCATGTGACACCATCATTGCGGCTACCGATGCAAGCCGTGACGGGGAAATGACATTCCGCTATGTCTATCAATACCTGAACTGTACACAGCCTTGCTTCCGTCTGTGGATTTCTTCTCTTACCGACGAGTCTGTGCGTAAAGGCATGGAAAACCTGAAGCCGGACAGTTGCTACGACAGCCTGTTCCTTGCTGCCGACAGCCGCAACAAGGCGGACTGGATTCTCGGAATCAACGCCAGCTATGCCATGTGCAAGGCGATGGGACTCGGCAACAATTCCCTCGGACGGGTACAGACACCGGTACTGGCTGCCATCAGCAGACGCTACCGTGAAAGGGAGAATCATATTTCATCGGACAGCTGGCCCATCTACATCAGCCTGCAAAAGGACGGCATCCTTTTCAAGATGCGCCGCACACAGGATCTTCCCGACAAAGAATCCGCTACAATGTTTTTCCAGGACTGCAAGCTGGCACATCAGGCACAGATAACAGGTATCAGCCACAGCGTTAAGGAAATACTTCCACCGGATCTGCTTGACCTGACACAACTTCAGAAGGAAGCGAACATCCGCTATGGTTATACCGCATCAGAGGTGTATGACATAGCACAGTCCCTTTATGAAAAGAAACTGATTTCCTACCCAAGGACTTCCAGCCGTTATCTGAAGGAGGATGTGTTTGACTCGCTTTCACCAATCATGGCGCGTTTGCTATCATGGGAGTTGTTCCCTGCCGCTAAAGGAACTGGAGGTATTGACATATCCGGTTTGTCCCGCCACGTAATAAACGCAGAAAAAGCCAATGTACATCATGCCATCATCATTACAGGTATCCGTCCCGGAAATATGTCCGAAAAGGAAATGCAGGTTTACAGACTTGTAGCCGGAAGGATGCTCGAAGCATTCATGGCTCCATGCCGCATAGAAACGACAAATATTGAAGCGGTTTGTGCGGCACAACATTTCAAGGCCGAACAAACAAGAATCATTGAAGCCGGCTGGCATGATGTGTTCATGCGTTCCGACATGATCCCGACATCGGGATATTCCGTCAAAGAACTCCCCGAAGTGGAGAAAGGTGATACCCTGAATGTATGCGGATGCAACATGGTGCACAAGAAACAGCAGCCGGTAACTCCGTTCACGGATGCAGAATTGGTGGAATACATGGAACAGAACGGACTGGGCACGGTATCCTCACGTACCAATATCATCCGTACACTGGTTAACCGTAAGTATATCCGTTATTCAGGGAAATATATCGTTCCGACCCCGAAAGGCATGTTCACCTACGAAACCATCCGTGGAAAGAAAATTGCGGATACTTCACTCACCGCAGACTGGGAAAAACAGCTGGCCGGACTTGAAAGCGGAATGATAACCGGACAGGACTTCCTGAACAGGATCAGGACTCTCGCCAAGGAAATGACTGATGACATTTTCAACACCTATTCCACAAAAGAAGAATAACATCTATACCTAATCAACCAAGAGAATGCAGGCCGGAAGGTCTGCATTTTTTGTATCCGTACAGAAAAGATTCTGTTTTTCCGCTTTTAAGCGGCAAAGGTCTTGGATTGCCTGCCTTTTGCCGCAAGGCTGCCCTGAAGGGCTTGGCTGGACAGGAAAAAATCATCCCCGCTACGCTCCGGTATTTTTTCCTGCCAGGCTTTGCGCAAAAAGGCAATCCAAGAGGCCGGAGGCCTATAAAATCGGGAAAACACATCCCGATGGGATTATTCATTCATAAAATTAAGGATTATGAAACTACAGATTATCAGAAAGATTGGCAGACATGCAACAGCGATATTCCTGATTACCGGAATATGTCTGCTGACAAGCAAAGGGATTGTCCCCACCGGGATGATTACGCTGCTGTTGCTTGCAGGAGGATTCTTCGGTTTCCTGTTCAGGATACTGGTCATTATTTTCAAGATTCTTATTCTTCTGTTCATTGTAGGATTATTTGTCGCATAACCCAAAATATAAATATACATATATGGAAACAGTTGCTATAACTTCACAAGCTCCTGTCATGCCGACTGCATGGCCACAGAGCGAACATATCAGACCGGTTAAAAGACGTCTGCCCAATACAGTTGATGAACCTAAAAACATCGGCTACTATCTGGAATCGCTACGTGATATTTCCAGCAATCCGGACAGAGAGAATATTCTGAAAGAATTCTTCAAGGAAACTTATGTATAACCATAAAATTTTTCAATTATGTTTTTTCAATCAATTTATCAGATGATTACAGCAGGTACGGATCTGAATATCAATATCCGTAAAGTGGACAACAGCCTGAGTGTGACAGTCATGCCAAGGCGGAACAGCCTGAAAGAGGATACACGGCAAAACATGGTGCCATTGGTCGTGAACGGAACACCGGCAGAACTGGATATGGGCTTCCTGCAGACCATACTCCAACCGATACAGAAGGTACAGGGACTGCTTGTCAATGCGGAAAATTTCGAGAAACAGGCAGAAAAGGCTACATCACAGGCCAAATCATCCAAAACCCCAACAGTACCGGCTGAATCAAAGGAAGCCAGGGAAAAACGTGAAAAGATGGAAAAGCTCCTCAAGAAGGCTGATGATGCAACTGCCGCAAAAAGGTTCTCCGAAGCAATGACATGGCTGAAACAGGCACGAGTGCTGGCTCCTTCAGAAAAACAGAAGGAGATTGACGAAAAGATGCAGGAAGTACAGAAACAGGCCAGCGAAGGAAGTCTGTTCGGTATGGCAGAGGAACCGGAGCCGGTAATTCCCCAACCACAAGGCAATATGAACGGTCAGTCACAGCCCGGTATGCAAACAAGCATATTCCCAGAGCAGCAGACCCATACTATGAATCCTGAACCTGTCATGCAGTCTGCACCACAACAGATTCCACAGGGAATGCCTCAACCGGTATATGGAATGAACGGAGCATATATCCAACCTGCTCCAAACCGCCCCGTAATGCAAGGAACAGGTATGCCACAAGGAGCTACAATGCAGCCCTATCCGCAGCAGCCGGCTTACCAGCCTGAGACGGCTCCTTATCCACAACAACAGGTACGGCAGCCGACAAACGACCATATACCGAACGGAACAGCACAGGTACAGAACGGAAACGGACGGGAATACCAGACTGCACCGGCAGCCCATGATACATTCTGCTTCGATCCGGAAGACGAGAATGACAGGGAACTTCTAAGAGAGGACCCGTATGCGGAATATCCGGATTTTCCGACTGAGTACCGTATGAAGGACGAGGCACAGGTAGAAATGGTATACTGCTGATTATAAAAATAAATGATTTGTAAAACCAATAAACAATAAACAATATGGCACTGGAAATTAAAGGAATGAAAAGAGTATTCAAGATGAAGAAGAACAGTCAGGAAATCGTACTGGATGATCCGAACGTAAACATGTCTCCGGCTGAAGTAATGGATTTCTATTCAATGAACTATCCGGAACTGACCACCGCGACCGTACACGGACCGGAAATCGAAGACGACCGGGCAGTATATGAATTCAAGACAACCATCGGAGTGAAAGGGTAAGGACATGAAAAAAGGACAACATAAAAATAAAAAACCATGTACACAACTTACGGAACGGGCTTTGGAAAATTTAGCCAGACTTATCATATCGGAACTCGAAAATACGGACATAAGCCGGGGCATCAGGAGCAGAAAGAAAAGAAAACTCCCTCCAGCAGAAAGCCTCATGGTTTTCTGAACACGAGAATACCTTCCATCGCTCCCGACCTGTATGTGGAGAATGACAGGGATGTAACGGTAAATGTCACCACCAAAGAGAATCTTGATTTCCTGTACCGTTCAGCCATGAAGTATGCGCAGCTCCTGGATGTGGAGCTGCCATACCATCCTACAGGCAGGACTTCCATAAGAGAAAAAATATGCCTGCTTTATAATGCGCTGGATTCCATAGTATCTCATCATGTAAATCTGGAACTTGTCGGTAACAAGCTCCAGTTCTGTATCTATCATTTCCATGAATGGCCTGATTACACCCTGTTCCTGATACCGATAGATTTTACAGAAAGACTGAAAGGTGAAATCAAAAGGATCACACTGGAGTTCATCAGAAGGTTCATCAAGTATCACAGGATGATGGATATAACCGATACCCCTTATTTTGAGATGTCGGAAGTCTGTATCGATTATGTGGACTTTGAACAGCTCGATGAGGAAGAGAAAAAGGATTTGTACAGAAAGGAAAAGCTTTTCAGGTCATATGAGAAAGGGAGAATCCACAGGAAACTGTGCCGGATGCACTCCAAGGCTTTCTGTAGGAATCTGGAAGAACATATCCGCAACTGTAATCCTTCCTGCAATAAGGAAAAAAGACTTTTGGAACTGATTACTGAAGGGATGTCCCTGATTGCAAAAGACAGTCCTCATATCTTGAATTATGATTATGACTATGCAAGCGAAAAGGAAAGGGATTTCGAACCGCCACCGCTCGAATATCAGATTCTGCTTACCTATTCCATTACGGATACGGTTACCAAAGACATGGAAAGCTGTTTCAGTACTGACTGTCAGGAAACATATAACCAGACTCCCGTATCATTTACCTTCATCACACCGGAAACTGAAAAACTGTTCAGACCAGAGAATTATCCGGAACGGTTCTCAAAATGGTTTGAGAAATTTGTAGAACATGTTACCTATAATTTATAAACATCATGAATGAACTGACCCAAAACATACAGAAAATGATGGTGCCGAAAGCTGCTATCATAGCCTACAAGTATGAAGACAGAAAAAATTCTGACACCAGATACTTCATAGAATTGCGTCCCATCGGGAAAAGCGGACAGATGGGGGCAGGTATCCCCGTCACATACGAATTCATGAATACCCTGCTGGAATCCTATACGGAGGAAATGAGCGGGATACCGGCAGGCAGAATCCCCGAAAACATGCTGGCCTGCAATCCGAGAAAAGGACAGGAAGAATATATCTGGTACAATCCGCCAGAAAAAAGACAGATGTTTTTTCACAAAGACCTCAATATACAGGACGGCACATTCAATCTGCCGGGAATTGTCTACCATGTAAAAAACGGAAGCATGGACGTGTTCGCCTTCAAGGGGAAACGTCCGGTGGAAACGACACCACTGTTCCGTGCCCCGTTCTTCAACGTGACCGGATCAAGTGTCTGCCTTGGCAGCAGTTCTCTGGAAAAGCCACAGAACCCGACTTTCCTTTCCCTGCTGGAATACTGGGAAAAACGGTTCTGGCTGACTGAATTCTCCCATCTGGGAGGAAATGTCAATCCTACCGTTTCAAATCTTGTCATCGTCACCGAGAACATAAGAAACAATCCGTTCGACATGAACGAACTCAAGCCCATGAATAAAAAACTTAAAGACATACTTCCATGAAAAAGATACATTTTACCGACCGCTACCTGCTCAATCCGCGTCATCCGGTAACGGTATTCGTCATCGGAGCCGGAGGTACCGGCTCACAAGTGATAACCAATCTGGCACGCATGAGCATGGCACTTCAGGCATTGGGCCATCCCGGACTACATGTCACCGTATTCGATCCCGACACAGTAAGCCAGGCCAATATAGGACGCCAGCTTTTCAGTGAGACGGAACTGGGACTGAACAAAGCCGTATCACTAGTCACACGCATCAACCGTTTCTTCGGATACGCATGGACTGCAGAATCGCAATGTTTTCCTACCAGGAATTTTTCTGAAGATAACACAGCAAATATCATCATAACCTGTACGGACAATATACGCTCACGTCTTACGCTTTGGAAATTCCTGAAGAAAGTCCGCAAAGAAAACTTCAGTGACCATTCGGCTCCCATATACTGGATGGATTTCGGGAACAGCCAGACAAAAGGACAGGTCATCATCGGGACGGTACGTGAGAAAGTTCTCCAACCTTCTTCACAGGAATATATTCCCATGCCTAAAATGAATGTCATCACCGAGGAAGTGGACTATGCAAAAATCAAGGAAAAGGAATCGGGACCAAGCTGCTCACTGGCGGAAGCTTTGGAAAAACAGGATTTGTTCATTAACTCCACACTGGCACATATCGGATGTGACCTGCTCTGGAGAATGTTCAAGGAAGGAAAGACACTGTATCGCGGTGCCTATGTCAATCTGGAAACATTGAAAGTGACCGCAATCCCGGTATAATGCATAAGTGACCGTATGTATCATCTTTCCATCAGAATACGGTCACTTAGTCTATTTGCTATTTATTATTTACTACGTTCTTACCACGCTGAAGCAGGAAACTCTGTATCTCTGAGGCGAGATAGAATGATTTCCCGTTCTTTTCCACCGAGTAATATTTAATCTTGCCCTCTTGCCTGTAACGTGCCAAAGTTCTTTGTGACACACCAAGGAGTTCTGCCAGATCCACATTATCAAGCAGTCTGTCTCCGTTCATACATTCTTTCAGACGGTTCATCTGGTCCAGTTTCTTTTCAATGCGGGCAAATCCCTCTACCATTGTTCCTATCAGCCTTTCGAGTATCTCATTATCTATATATGACATAATTCCAATGTTATTAAATGAATAAATCGATACTCCCGTTGTGCGCACTCAAGAGTATGTACTTATAATAGTGAAAATAGTATGCCACATAGTTCATATTTATTTAATATTACTACTTAACTGCTGATAATCTGAAACATACAAAATAATGTCTAAATATTAGTGTAAACCAAAAGTGTAAACTATAATCAAGTATCGGTTAACACAATTAACTTCCATGACATCTAATGAATTTTGATGCTATCTGATGAAGCAATCAAACATAATATATATTGCTATAATTACCTTTATCCCAACAATCCTAAAATACCAAATATGGAAATAGTTAATATAGAAGCAAAAACATTTCAAGAAATGCTAGATGCATTATTTGATTTAGAAAAAGAATTCAAATTATTGAGAAATCAACATTCTAATTGTCAGCTAAATGAATGGTTAGATAATCAAGAAGTATGCGAAATACTAAATATTTCACTCAGAACATTACAGTACTTAAAGAACCGTGGAAATATTACATTCACTCAGATTGGCCGCAAAACGTACTATCATAAACAAGAAGTCATGAATCTAATTAAGGAACAACAATATGGGAAAAATACTGACAAAAAGTGATAAAGAAATCATCGATTTCTTTAACCGAATCCAAGATTTAAAGGAGATTTTAAAATCACTTAAAACTTATCAATTGAGAAGTCTCCAAAATGAACAGTATATAACAGACTCTGAACTTGCGGAAAAATTAAAACTTTCAAAACGTACTTTATCCGAATACAGGTGTAATGGAATATTACCTTATTATCAAATTGGTAAAAAAATTCTTTATAAAGAAAGTGATATTGAAGAGTTATTAGCTAAGAACCGGACAAACATATTCGGTACCCATTTTAACTGATAAATTTAAAATCACAAGAAGGAATAGCTTGTAAACCATTCCTTCTTGTGCCCCTTTTTTCATTGTCTAAAGCTCCGTTCAACATTTTCCATATCATTCAATATGGACTGATCCAGAACTTTCGCATAATGTCTTGTCATATTAAGATTGGCGTGTCCAAGGATTTTCGCAACATTCTCCATCGAAACTCTATTTGCCAAAAAGACTACTGTAGCAGCTGTATGTCGTGCGACATGTGTTGTTAATTTCTTCTTTATACCACAAATATCAGCTATTTCTTTCAAATATGCATTGGTCTTTTGATTACTGGAGACCGGCAATAACAACCCCTTAGCATTTGTTGATGCAAAATCCTTATACTTTTCCAGAATTTCTTTTGCAACACTAAGTAAAGGAATATTACACATTTCCTTCGTTTTCTGTCTCATTTTTCGAATCCACATATTTCCCTGGGCATCTTTAATTAAATCCTCAGCAGTTAATTGAGAAACATCCACAAAAGCCAAACCCGTGAAGCAAGAAAGAAGCATCAAAGCAAGGGAGATAGGAATAAAGAGAATCAAACGCAATACGTTGTAAAGCAGCGGTTTTACAGTAGTTTGCCATTATAGCCAAACAGCAGGGAAAGGCAGGATAATGCAAGGTTTCCGCTACCAAGTCATTACCTGTTCCGCTACCTGTCTGAAGCCTGAAAAACAGCGTTCCTAATGCTTGTAAACAAGCATTATACGTGCGGCAGGGACTTCAAATCCGCAGATTTAGCAGCGTCCGTTCCGTTTGCGCCGTTCTGCCCCGTTTCCAATTCTGTCGGTCGGCAATGTATCACTAATATTGCAACCAAAAAAGTTATGACAATGAAGACAGAAATGAAAGTGCTGCTCTACATCAAGCGCAGCGGACAGGACAAGGACGGACTGTCACCCCTCATGGGCAGGATAGCCGTCAGGGGAAAGAACAACTCCATCGCGCAGTTCTCCTGCAAGTTCAAGGTAGATGTAAGGCTGTGGAACGCCACGGCACAACGGTGTACGGGCAAGAGCAGGATGGCGGTCATGGCAAACCGGGAGATTGAACGTACACTGCTGCTGTTGCGCCAGCGTTTCAACGAACTTAAAGACATCAAGGAGGTTGTTTCGGCAGAGGAAGTGAAGAACGCCTACCAAGGGCTGGCGGAATCGCAGGACACCATCATGAAGCTGTTTGCGGAGCTTAATGAGGAATATGCCTTGCGCGTAGGCGTAAACCGTTCCGCAACCAGCTATTACCATTACACGAACACTTACCGCCACCTCGCCACCTTCCTGAAAGACAAGTACCGCCTTTCAGACATGCCTGTCAAGCAGTTGGACGAGAATTTCATCGAGGATTTCGACATGTACATGCGCACCGTCAAGCGGTTTATGCCTAAGACCATACTCGGACATGTAAACCGCCTGAAAAGCGTGATGATGCTTGCCGTGTTCCGTGGCATTATCCCGTTCAGCCCGTTCAAAGGCTACAGACCACAAAAGCCGGAGTTCAAGCAGATGTACCTTACGGAAGAGGAACTGGGCAAGTTCGCCAACATGACTTATGATACGCCCAACCGCAATTTCACGAGGGACATGTTCCTGTTCTCGTGCTGGACGGGCATCTGCTACTGCGACATGAGGGCATTGACGGAGAAGAATCTCGTGAAAGCGGAGGATGGAAGCCTGTGGATTCATACCGAACGGCAGAAGACCGGGACACCCGAATGTGTAAGGCTGATGGAAATACCGCTCGCCATATTGGAGAAATACAAGGGCATGGATGCCGACGGGAAATTGCTGCCCATGCTTACGAAAGAAAGCATGAACCGCCACCTCAAAAAGATGTCGGTGATGTGCGGCATCAACCGTCCGATTTCATTCCATCAGGCACGTCATACATTCGGCAGCATAATTTGTTTATCACAAGGAATACCCATCGAAACGGTAAGCAAAATCATGGGGCACAAACATATCAAGACCACACAGCGGTATGCGAGTGCGCCCAGATTGGTCGCTTGATAAATACTTCTGTAGTAAGAAGTTAGGATTGGGTTCAATATAATCCTATCGTCAATCAGCTTATCCGAC
>NZ_JAOQJI010000034.1:0-42802 GCF_025567125.1 Phocaeicola fibrisolvens
CAAACTTACAAATCACTTGCTAAAGTTGCATAAGATTCTGATTTTCAATCCCATCTGAAAGTGGCGCAGGCTGCAATAGAAGAAGCATAAGCAATATAGGATAATATTTGATTTAGGCTGTAACGAGCTGTTTATCAGGCGTTACAGCCTAAGTTGTTTTTAGGCGGTTCGTGCATTTGTTTGCAAGAAATGAGTCAAATAAACGTATTTGTTGTTGCTCTATATCAAGCTTTAGATTATCTCAGTTCTTTAGGGTTTCTTTCCATTTATCAAATTTATTGGCTAAAGAGAAATAATTATTGTTTGTTGAGGGTAAAATGTGATATTTAATTGTTGGTAGATATGCAGAATGCGCTTTTTCCATTGAATATAAATCTTTTGATACTCTTGTATTTAGATAAAAATAGAAGGTTTACAGAAATATTAGTATAGTACATCATAAAATGAGTCATTAGATGTATTTATTTAATTCCTCCACGAGTAGATGCACGGTCGTTGAGGATTCTTCCATAGCAGGATTTCCATTTGAAACCTCATTAAGCACAAGGGCTGCGTTTTTTATTGCCTGTAATTGCAGGTGATAAAGCCTGTTATACATGACAGCGCCAAATCCTTCATTTTTTGAATATGGTAATCCTATAAGTTTTGACAGCATATCTGCATAATTCTGGCGATGAAGAGGACCCCGATATAGATTAAAATGTAACAAGAACCAATACTCAAATGCCTGGTTACTGTAAGCAACACGGAAACCGTTCTTTTGAGCCAAAGCTATTGCCTGATTGAAATCCTTAGCAGGAAAATCATCTTTGTCAAAAACGACCCAACACTGGTCATAACAATGCTTCTTCTTTTGTTCGGTATCACGTATGCTGATTGCCTTATTGACAAGACTTATAGTATTCATTGCCTGGCCTATGGCTTTGACTGTGGCGGTTGTCATACGGAAAGCCTTAAAGTAGTCTGGTTCTGTACGTACTCCTTCACATACAATGAGAAACGATTGTTTTACATTTCTTGTTCCCTGCTTTCTGGTCAGACTGCTTGTACGATGGTCCTTTTTTGTTTGTCTTCCCATACTCACTCCTCCCTATTAAAGACCCTCTCCATTTCACCGATAATGGGAGTTGCACCGTATTTGCCTAACAGATAATCTCTTTCAAATGGAGTATTGCTGCGTACCTTATATTCAACCAGTGAATATGCTTCAGTAGAACCGAAACTGTTTTTCTGAGTAAACCATATCTGGTCACGGCGAAATATTCCGGCACTTAACAGGAAGGTGTCATGAGTTGTAAAAAGTAGTTGTGCACCTTTGGGGTTTGTTTTTGCCGAGTTGAAAAGGCTGATGATTTTACGAACCAACAAAGGGTGAAGTTTTGAGTTAAGTTCATCAATAACCAAAAACTTTCCATTGTCCAAAGCATCAATGATGGGATACGACAAAGAAAAATATTTTATTGTACCTTCCGATTCATTACTGCTGAATGAAAAAGCTACACTATTGGTTTCTTTTCCCTCATCATTATATTGCCTGTGGGTACTAACGATACGGTTATCTGTTTTTACAATGTTGTCTATTCCCAAATCTGCATATTTTGCAAAGTTCGTAATACGCAAACGGATGTTCTCATCATCCATAGACTTTATAGCCAGTTTCCACAGTCTTTCCTCATCATTGCCAAATATCACCTGCATATCATTCAGCCATTGCAGGATACTGACTGCTATAGGCTCATTGAACTGTGCTCCGGTAGACAGCAGTAAAGCATTGTTACGCACCATTTTCTTGTTTACAAGCTCCATCAATAAAGAGCTTTTCTGATGAACAGTGGTTCCTTCTTCTGTTCTGTAGAATATTTCGACTTCTTTGGCTCTCTTCTTGTTTGTGCGCTGGTATAGCCATTCTGCACGTACAGCTTTGCTGTCAACTTCAAACCCATAACGGTAAGTGAAACCTTCAACAATAAAGGTTGCTTCCATTGTAGTCGGTTCATTCATTGAAGTGGTATTCAACCGGAAGTTCTCTATATCAATTGCTTCTCCGGCCTGACTGTTTTTGAAAGAGTCTGTGATAAAACGCCTGTAAAAAGCAATAGCCTTCAGAACATTTGATTTTCCTGAAGCGTTTGCACCATAAATCACTGCACTCCGTAATACAGATAATCCGGTATCGGGTACAGTTATCATATCATTTGACTCGGTAAGAACATCTTTAAGGGCAGTTGCAACAAAGGATATTTTTAACTCATCCTTTATTGACAGGTAATTACTAACACAAAACTCTAAAATCATAAACTTAACTCTTATTTTTGCGAGATTTTTACAAAAATAAGAGTTAAGTTTTGGAATTCCAAAACTTAACTGTAAATAATTGCTTACGTGATTATATTTAAAAATGATTGCAGGTGATAAAGCCTGTCATGTGGTAAGAGTCCAGAAGGATAATTGCAAATAATTATTTGGCGAACCCATTTGAATAATAACTGTATATGAAAGAGGTCCAGCTCGCTATTAAATAATCAATGTAAGCTTTTTTTGAAATATAAATAAATATTAGTTTAGAAATTTATTTCTGTAAATAGCAGAATGATGTGCCAAATTGCGCTAAATAGTGACAAAAATGCCAGTTTGTAGTCGTTTAATTGCTTGTAAACCAGTATGGTATGGCTTCTTTTTGGATATAGTTAAATAAATAATATGGTATTTATTCTGCATTTTTATACTCAAATTGACGTTCATTCTATTTCGATGAAAGAAATTTGTACAAAAAATTGTATTTTTCCTCTCTTTTTGTTTCATAGTATAAAATAATATGTATAAATTTGTTGCTGTTATCAAAAAAATGTCGAGATATGAGAAAGAAAATTACACTTTTTTGTGCCTTTTTGTTAATAGGCATAAGCCTGGCGATAGCGCAGGCTGTACAAGTGACAGGTGTGGTGGTATCTTCGGAGGACGACTTACCTGTGGTGGGAGCTTCTATTTTAGTAAAAGGAACTTCTAACGGTACAATTACGGATATCGACGGAAAATTTACGTTGAAAGTCAATAAAGGGGCGAAGCTCGTGATTAGTTATATCGGTATGAAATCGCAGACGGTTACGGCCAGGAATAATATGAAGATAGTGCTGGAATCGGATACGGAAGTACTGGATGAAGTGGTGGTAACCGGTATGCAGCGCATGGACAAGCGACTGTTCAGTGGGGCTGCCACGCAGATTTCGGGTGAGGACGTGAAGATGGATGGTCTGGCCGATATCAGCCGCGGTCTGGAAGGTAAGGCAGCCGGTGTATCGGTGCAGAACGTTTCCGGTACATTCGGTACGGCTCCGAAAATCCGTGTGCGTGGTGCGACTTCCATCTACGGTAGCTCCAAGCCGCTGTGGGTTGTGGATGGTGTGATCATGGAAGATGCGGTGGAGGTGAGTGCCGACCAGCTTTCATCAGGTGATGCCGAAACATTGATCAGCTCGGCCATTGCAGGATTGAACGCCGACGATATCGAGAGCTTCCAGATTCTGAAGGATGGTTCGGCCACTTCTATCTATGGTGCACGTGCCATGGCCGGTGTGATTGTCGTGACCACTAAGAAAGGTAAGGCCGGTTCCAGCAGAGTGAACTATACGGGTGAGTTTACCACGCGTCTGGTACCGAGTTACAATGATTTCAACATCATGAACTCACAGGAGCAGATGGGTATCTACAAGCAGATGGAGCAGAAGGGTTGGCTGAATTTCTCGGAAACCATACGTGCGGCAGAAAGCGGTGTCTATGGTAAGATGTATCAGCTGATGAATACGTTCAACCCAAGTACGGGACTGCCGATGTTGCAGAACACGGAAAGTGCCCGCAACAGCTATCTGCAGGCAGCCGAGTTCCGCAATACGGACTGGTTCGACGTGCTTTTCTCACCGAGCTTGAGCCAGAACCACTCCGTGAGCATCAGTAGTGGTACGGACAAGTCGTCGTTCTATGCTTCTCTGAGTGCCATGTACGATCCGGGATGGTACAAACGCAGTTCGGTGGAACGTTATACGGCGAATGTGAATACTTCTTACAACATTTCGAAATGGTTGAGCTTTAACATGATTGCCAATGCCTCTTACCGTAATCAGGAGGCTCCGGGTACCCTCGGACAGGATGTGGATGTGGTTTCCGGTGAGGTGAAGCGTGACTTCGATATCAACCCGTACTCTTACGCGCTGAATACGTCACGTACGCTCGACCCGAATGAGTATTATACCAGCAACTATGCACCGTTTAATATCTTGAACGAGCTGGAAAACAACTATATGGATCTGAACATCGTAGATGTGAAATTCCAGGGTGAACTGAAATGGAAACCGGTTGCGGGACTGGAATTCAGTGCGCTGGGTGCCGTAAAGTATCAGGGTACTTCGCAGGAACACAAGATTAAGGATGACTCAAATCAGGCGGAGGCTTACCGTGCCGGACTGGACGACAAGACCATCATGGACAAGAACCCCTTCCTGTATACCGACCCCGACAACCCGTATGCACTGCCTATCTCCGTACTGCCGGAAGGGGGTATTTACCGCCGTACCGATTATAAGATGCTGAGCTACGACTTCCGTGGAACGGTGAACTATAACAAGGTATTCAATGAGGTACACCTGACCAACTGGTTCGGAGGTATGGAAGTGAATGCCATCGACCGTACGAAATCCAATTTCCAGGGTTGGGGTATGCAGTATGCAAACGGTGAGACACCTTATTACATTTACCAGTACTTTAAGAAAGGCATTGAAGACGGCGACCAGTATTTCAGCCTGAACAATACGAAGGTGCGCAGCGTGGCTTTCTTCGCCAATGCCAACTATTCGTATGCCGGAAGATACTCCATCAACGGTACCATCCGTTACGAAGGTACCAACCGCATGGGTAAGAGCCGTAGCGCACGCTGGTTGCCTACGTGGAATATCTCAGGTGCATGGAATGTGCACGAAGAGAAATTCTTCGATGCCTTGGAACCTGCCATGTCACACTTGACACTGAAGGCTTCTTACTCACTGACTGCCGACCGGGGTCCGGCCGACGTGACCAACTCGAAGGCAATCATCAACAGTTACATTCCTTACCGTCCGTTTACCAACATTCAGGAATCAGGCTTGCAGCTGGTAGACCTGGAAAACAGTGAACTGACGTACGAAAAGAAACATGAGTTGAATATCGGAATAGATATGGGATTTCTCGACAACCGCATCAACTTTGCACTCGACTGGTATACCCGTAACAACTACGACTTGATTGGTGCCGTCAATACACAGGGTGTAGGTGGTACGATTCTGAAACTGGCCAACGTAGCTTCCATGAAGTCACACGGTGTGGAATTTACCTTGTCTACCCATAACATCAAGACCAAGGACTTTAACTGGAATACCGATTTTATCTTCTCGAATGCGCAGAATGAAGTAACCGACCTGCAGCAGAACGCCAATATCATGGATTTGATTTCGGGTACAGGTTTCGCCAAACAAGGCTATCCGGTAAGAGGTTTGTTCTCTATTCCGTTCAAAGGACTGGATGAAAACGGTATTCCTTTGATTGAAAACGAAAAGGGAGAGATTACCAGCACCAGCATCAACTTCCAGGAACGTGACAACACAGACTTCCTGATTTACGAAGGCCCTACCGACCCCACCATTACCGGTAGCTTGGGTAACATCTTTACGTACAAAGGTTTCCGTCTGAACATCTTCATGACTTATTCGTTTGGCAACGTGGTTCGTCTGAATCCGGTATTCAGTGCCCAGTATTCCGACCTGAGTGCCATGACACGTGAGTTCAAGAACCGCTGGACCTTGCCGGGCGATGAGAATGTGACCAACATCCCTGCCATCATTTCTGCCAGAATGTACAATGAGAACACCGACTACAGATACGCGTACAATGCCTACAACTATTCGGATGTACGTGTGGCCAAAGGCGACTTCATCCGTATGAAGGAGATTTCACTGGCCTACGAGTTCCCGAAAGCATGGATTGCTCCGCTGAAACTGTCGAACCTTTCACTGAAGGTACAGGCCACGAACCTGTTCCTGTTCTATGCCGACAAGAAGTTGAACGGACAGGATCCTGAATTCTTCAATGCAGGTGGTGTGGCTTCTCCGGTGCCACGTCAGTTTACATTTACACTGAGATTAGGGTTATAACAAAAAAATAAGACATTATGAACAAGAAATACATATTATTCGCAGCCATTGTAGGAAGTTCAATGGGATTGGCTTCCTGTAGTGATTTTCTGGATGAGATGCCAGACCAGCGTACGGAAGTGACATCAGAAAACGCCGATTATCTGCTGGTGACGGCTTATCCCAACAGCATGCCTCTGGAAATGTTTGAAATGTATAGCGACAATACCGATGCCTTCCCCAACCGTTATGCAGCGTGGAGCCGTTTGCAGGAAGACCTGTACAAATGGGAAGATACCTCCCAGAACGAAGATGATTCTCCTGCTGCCGTGTGGGAAGGATGCTACAAGGCAATTGCCACAGCCAATCAGGTGCTGACGATGATTGCCGAGCAGGGCAATCCTTCTACGATGGATGCCACCCGGGGTGAAGCACTGCTGTGCCGTGCCTACAATCACTTTATCTTGGCTACGGTATTCTGCAAGGCCTATTCATCCACTGCAGCGACCGATTTGGGTGTGCCTTACATGACCTCACTGGAAAATACGGTGAGTCCGAACTACGACCGCGGTACACTGGAAGAGTTGTACAAGGGGATAGAAAAGGATTTGCTGGAGGGACTTCCTCTGATCAGCGACAGCAAGTATTCAGTGCCCAAGTACCATTTCAACAAGAATGCGGCCAATGCATTTGCGGCCCGTTTCTACCTGAACTATACCCAGCCGGACCTGTCGAACTACGACAAAGTGATAGAATATGCGACAGCTGTCCTGGGCGACAACCCTTCGCTGATGCTGCGTGACTGGGAAGCACTGGGCGCTTTGTCACTGAACGGTGAAATCCAGCCGAACGAATACGTGGATGCAGAGAGAGCGGCCAACCTGATGCTGGTCTGCTTCCATTCTTACTGGGGATATGTGAGTGGCCCTTACGGATTGGGAGAACGCTATGCGCACGGTCCCGAAGTGTCGTATGAAACTAACCGCTCGAATGGTCCGTGGGGAAATTATACATCTAGTCCGAATACTACGATTTACCGTGTGGGCGTATGGAGCAACTCTTCTGCACTGCCTACCAAGATCATTTCCATGAAGGTGGCACAGTATAAGGAGTATGTCGACGTGGTAGCCGGAACCATCAACGGATATTGTGTCAATGCCGCGTTTACAGCCGATGAACTGCTGCTGAGCCGTGCCGAGGCCTATGCCATGAAGAAAGATTACACACATGCGCTGGCCGACCTGAACAGCTGGATGGCTGCCTATACCACCCGTTCGCAGGCCATGACGGAAGAGGAAATCAACGCTTTCTACGACGGCCTGGCATATTACACACCCACCGAACCTACGGTGAAGAAAGAGTTGCATCCGGAATTCACCATCGAGAAAGGCACACAGGAGAATCTGATTCACGCCATCCTGCAGGCCCGCCGTATCACTACCTTGCATGAGGGACTCCGCTGGCTGGATATCAAACGTTTCGGCATCACGGTATATCGCCGCTACATGAAAGACGACGGCAGCATCGAAGTGACCGACCAGATGGAAGCTAACGACGCACGTCGTGCCATTCAGATTCCGAGTGATGTAATCAGCGCAGGTATGGAGCCTAATCCTAGAAATAACTAATCGCCAAGGAGGAACAATTATGAAAAAATACTTTATATATGCATCAATGTGTTTACTGTCGCTGGGGTTTGTTTCCTGCAACAACGAGGATGAGATAGATACCTCGCACAGTATATTCGGGTCGGACGGAACGGAAGCCGAAGAGCCGAATGAATTTGACAAGTGGCTGCTTGAAAACTATGTCTATACCTATAATATTCAGGTGAAATATCGTCTGGACGACAACGAAACCGACGTGGAATACGACTTGGTTCCGGCCGATTACGAAAAAGCTTTCGCCCTGGCAAAAATCGTGAAGTTTGTATGGATGGAAGCGTACGATGAGGTATGGGGCATTGAAACCACACGTACCTATGTGCCGAAACTGATTCAGATGATTGGCAACGTGGCCTACACCGAATCGGGTATGATTCTGGGTCAGGCCGAACAGGGTATGAAGGTAACCCTCTTCAAGATTAACGACCTGGACCTGAACAACCTGGACGTCAATACCCTGAATGAGTATTACTTCAAGACCATGCACCATGAGTTTACGCACATCCTGAACCAGCGTAAGCCTTACGACACCAACTACGACCGTATCACCGAATCGAGCTATGTGGGTTCCGACTGGTACCAGATTTACGATGACCAGGCGTTGCAGATGGGATTCATCTCTCCGTATGCCATGGACCGCGGTTCGGAAGACTTTGCCGAGATGCTGTCTATCTTTGTGACCAATTCGGCAGACACCTGGGAGTCGTTTCTGGAGACAGCCGAACCGGATCCCAACAGTCCGTACTATAACCCGGATGTCAACGGACGGGCCATCCTGGAACAGAAGTTCGACATTGTGTACAAGTACATGAAAGATTCATGGGGGGTAGATTTGTATGAATTGCGCGACGTGGTTCAGCGTCGGCAGGGAGAAATCAATACCTTGTTCAACTAATAAAACACCGGAATTATGAAGAAATTAATTTTATATAGTTTATTGGCATGTGCGACGGTTTCCATGCAGTCGTGCTTGTTCAGTGAGGAGGACTTGTTCGAACAGTCATCTGCCGACCGGGAAAATGCCTCCGTCCTTGAATTGAAGAGTTTGTTGACCAGTGCCCCCAACGGGTGGAAACTGGAATACCGTTACGGCAGCGAAGGTATGGGTGGAGCTGCCAACTTGTTCTTTAAGTTTGATGCCAACGAGGTGACCATCGCTTCCGATTATGCGACGTCTTCGTACACTCCCGGGCAGACCGCAACCTCCCTCTATACCGTACAGTCGTATAACGGAACAGAAATCAGCTTCGACTCGTACAACGAGATTCTGCATGCGTTTTGTGAGCCCAACGGGTATAACGACCCGGGTCTGATGGGTGACTATGAATTCATCGTACGTTCGACTTCTGAAAACGAGATTCGCCTCACCGGAAAGAAGCATGGTGTGGAAATGGTGATGACCCGGCTGGACGATACGTTAGACTGGACCACCTATCTGGCTGCTGCCGCACAGATCAGCGAGGATTCAGACTACAACCTGTTTAATCTGATGCAGGGCGACCAGAAAGTAGCTTCTGTCATGCGAGAAGGCCGTGCTTTCCTGTTGGGAAGTGTAGACGAGAATGGCACATCCTCTTATGCTTATTACCCGTTCGTTTGTACCGAAAACGGTGTAAAAACAGTGGAACCCATGGTTTGCAACGGCATATCGATGCAGAACTTCACCTGGGATAATGCAACCAGTACGTTCACTTGTACCGACGAGGGAAGCAATGTGAAACTGGTATTCGAGCGTCCCGCCAATTATGAAAAGTACCTGGGTACCTACCATGTACAGAGTGGAAGCTCTAGCTTCAGCCTGACACTGGAGGTGAAGAAAGACGGTAAGTCTTATCAGGCCACGAAGACGTATTACCTGAGTGGCGGCAGCACATGGACGATGAACGTTGAATTCTACTACGACACAGAACGCGACGACATCTCTGCCAACGGTCAGGTGGTAGGATATATGGATGGAGCAGCCGTAGGTTTGTATCCGGGCCTCAGATCGGGAGGTAATTTCTATTCTACACTGGAAACAGTCTTTGAAGGAACAACCACCGAGCAAGACGGTCAGATGACGATTACATTCAAAAACAATCCGTATAGTCAACTCGAAATGAATGACTGGTTGTTCATCTATAATTCGGGTGGATACAGAATGATGACCGCTTGGGAAAATCCGGTATTCACTAAAGTTTCTGATTAAAAAAGAATAGCTTATGAAAAAGATATTTTCTATTATCACGTTATGCTTATGCACCTTGTGGGTGTCATGTAGCGATGAGGAAGCCGTCACCAGCTCATTGCAGGTCGTTGCGACCGACGGCATTGATTTCTCTGCGGCCAGCGGAGAAGGTACCATCACCGTGAGTGCCACGGAACCCGTAACTGCTGAATCAAACAAGGAATGGTGTACAACCACTGTGGAAGGCAATGTGGTACATGTGGCGGTAACCACCTCTTCGGAAGTGACCAGCCGTATTGCCCTGGTTACCATTTCTACAGGAACAAGCTCTGTCGATGTGCCGGTGGTACAGGCTGGAGCGGTCACCATTCTGGATGAACATAACCTGTATTACTGCTGCGGATACGAGGGCGGTCAGTTCAATTTCAGTTTCAAGACCAACACCTCTTATAGTGTGGACGTGCCGGAAGAAGCTGCCGGATGGTTGACCTATACTTACGATACGGACAACAACGTGTTGCGGTTTGACGTAGCTGCGTCGGCCGACAAGACTCCCCGTGGTGCGGAAGTTAAGGTTTCGTCAGGAGCAAAGGAACTGGTCCTCAGCCTTTCTCAGATTGAAGTATCGCTCAGTATGATTGGAGGCAACTGGGACATGTCCTATTATAGTGGGGCGTATGGACAGGAAGTTTCGGGAACCGGTCAGGTGGGTATGCTTTCGGACAATCTGGTTCTCCTGGATGCTCTGAAGGAGTACTATTTGCCGCTGGAAATCGGTGATAACGGAATCTTGATTGTTCCGGCAAATGTAGAAATAGGTACTTATGGCAGTTATACGCTGAAATCGGCTACGTCCCTGAGCGGTGGATATTATTCACTGTCTGTGCCGTGTGTAGCTGTGCCTAAGGTAAAAGATGGAAAACTGATTTATCATTTTGGATATTGCAGTGCCTATACCGACGGAGCGGCTGTAGAGTATCCGATGGTATACGCATTTGTGGGTTCATCTGCAGCCGGATGGTTGGAGTGTTATGTAGATTTGGAAATAAGCAAACCTTTGAATTAAAGGTTATTTTCTCTCTTTAAATTCATTATTTTGGGGGGCTATTCCTAGTGATAGGGGTAGCCCCTAGATATATAAATACCCTCAAAATATGGATTATTGCATAAAATCCCTATATTTGCCAGAGTATGAATTTAACCACATCAAGCTATGATAAAAAGAGTATGTGTATTGATATTCTGTGCAGGTTTGCTTGCCGACTTCAGCTATGCACAAAGAAAAGTCGAAGTGGTAGAAGCCCCGCAGGGAACGCAGGCAGCTGCCAGCGAGAAAGTGATTAAGCGAAAAGTGGCCATCGGACGTTTCTCCAACGAAACGCAATATGCGAAAGGCATATTTTATGACAAGGAGAATGACCCCATGGGCAAGCAGGCACTGGATATCCTTTCGGCCAAACTGGCCGCCTCCGGGAAATTCCTTCTGCTGGAACGCAGCGATTTGTCTACCTTGCTGGAAGAAGCCCAGAAAGGAGAAAAAGAATTGTCGACAGTCGGTGCAGATTACATGATAATCGGTTCCATCACCGAGTTTGGCCGGAAAAATACCGGAAAGTCGGGCGTTTTCACCTCTACAAAGACACAGACCGTAGAAGCTGCAGTGGCTATCCGACTGGTAGACGTGGCTACGGGCCTGATTATTTATTCGGATGAGGCCAAGGGAACAGCCGATTTGACGACCAAGACCACGCTGGGAGTAGGCGGACGTGCCGACTTTGATGCCACATTGAGCGACAAGGCCATTTCCGAAGCCATTGGCCAGCTGGTAGAAAACATCATTAACAAATGCACGGACAAGCCGTGGCGGACCTATTTCCTTTCCTACGACTCCGATGCCGTACTGATTGCAGGAGGAAAGAGCCAGGGTATTGCGAAAGGAGATGTCTTTGTCGTCAAGGCCAAAGGCAAGAAAGTGAAGAACCCGCAGACCGGCCTGATGATTGAACTGCCCGGAAAGCAGATAGGCACGGTGAAAGTTTTGTCTACCGGAGGAGATACCCCCGAAACCGAATATTCTTTCGTGGAAGTTTCGGCTGCAACTCCGATTGATACAGGTAAGTTAAGTGAGTATTATATCGAAGAATCCAAATAAGTATGAAAGCAAGATTATGGATGATTGCCGGGCTGGCAGCATTGCTGTGCGGATGCAAGGCCCATTATCCTGTAGCCCAGGAAAGCGGAAAAGAAGATATGGCCTACCTGCTTTTTACCAGTTCGGGCGAATATGCAGGAAAAGAAGTGACCGTGACACTGGATGGCCGGAAGCCCTTTGAGGCAAAAGTCGTGAAATCCAGGAATGCGAACCGGAAGGGGACATCGTATGCCGTTCCCGTCGGGCGGAAGCACCTCCGTGTGACCTACGGCGGAAAGTCTCTTTACGGAAAGGAAATCTTTCTATCAACACAGGAAACTCAGATCATTACTTTGCCATGACGAAAAGAATCCTGTTTATAGGTACATGTCTGCTGGCCCTGTCTTCTTGTGGCACGACAGACTCGCTGTATTCATGGTACGACTATGAGGATACCACCTATCAATACAGCAAGAAAAGCACGGAAGAACTTCAAGCGAAAGTCTTGGAGCAATACCAGAAAATCATTGAACAGCAGAGAGGTTCGAGAGGCGTGGTGCCTCCCGGCCTGTATGCGGAATACGGCTATATGCTGTATCGCACAGGCAAGAAGGAAGAAGGCCTGTCGTTCTTGAGAACAGAAATAAAGACCTATCCGGAGTCGGAAAAATACATCTCACGAATCATCAAACAGCTTGAAAAATGAAGAACTACATCCTTGCTTGCCTGGCCGTTGTCTTGCTGTCCTCCTGTGCGGAGACCCTTACGCGCGGACAGCAGTATGCCAAGCTATATGAAGAAAAACCCGTATCCATCGTGATTATGCCTCCTGTCAACCAGACTAATTCGGTGGAGGCGAAAGACTTCTTTTATACCACCATGTACATGCCGTTGTGCGAAAAAGGATACTATGTCTATTCTCCCTACCTGACGATGGAGATGTTTCAGACAGAAAGCGCCTACGACGGTGAACTGTTTCTGGAACGCGACATCCAGATTTTCAAGAAAGTGCTGGGAGCAGATGCCGCCATGTTCACCATCATCAAGTCATGGGACCGGAAGCCCATCACCGGGATGCTGACGGCAGGTGTGGAATACATCCTGCGTTCTACCTCCACGGGCGAAACGCTATATCACCGGGAAGGGCTGATCAGTGTGGATACCAGTCTTTATTCCGAAGGCGGAGGACTGCTGGGTTTCGTTGTCAATATGGCCGCCACGGCCATAAACACAGCCATGACGGACAAGGTGGTGGCAGGACGGAAATGCAATGCCTTTGTGCTGAGCGATATGCCGGTGGGAAAATACAGTCCGAATTATGGAAAAGACCAGCATCTGGAGGCGGGGAAAAGCTACATAGAAGCCGTTGTGAGATAATGTGGGACGGATTTACGTGCATCCTAATTCCTATTTTTTGAATGGAGATCTGCTTTTATTTTATGTAATCCATCCCCAACTTACTCACAAAGTTCTGTTCTTCTTCAATTATCAACTTCTTGCGCCTTTTCAAGCAGTCCTTTAAATCCTCAACCTGATTGATTGGAGGAATAAGGTGGAGATAATTATAAGAAATTCCTTCCGCATGATTAAATGATTTTAAATTTGGATTGAAGGAACGATAGTTTTTAGCCATATAAGTAGGAACAATGTTTTCTGGACTTGATGGTAGTTTTGAGTCTAACTTTCCCAATGTCAATCCGTATGCGGTTGGAATTTTTTTTGATCTTTCGCGCAACAATTGCAGTTCGAAAAGAATCAGTGCCTTACTTCTGACGCCAGAAAGAGATACGGTTTTGGGGAAGGGCAGTGTCCTGAAGAGGACAGAAGGATTGTCCGAATACACACTATTGTCCACCTCTCCATTCAGAAAGCTAAGGAAATATTCGAAAGCCTTACGTTGATTGGACAAGGAATAAATTGTAAAATAGTTTGAATAGGTCGTTATCCAAAACCACCGTTTTAACTCTTGTATCTGCATCTTGTTGGGGGTGTGAAGTTTGCTAAAGAACTTCATTACAAATACAAGTTGAATATTGTACGGTAATAATTTGTAATCCACTACATTCAACTCCTTGTACAAAAACTTTGCAGCTTTCAAGATATAAGGTGTAGTTTTTTTTACCACGTTTTTAAAATCCGGTCGTACTGCCAACTTTTCAATATTCGACTGGTCGAAATACATTTTTTCATCGAACGCACTTTGATAGCATCTGAACAGATTGTTACGTGTAATCCCTTCAAAGTGATATTGGGATAATTGTTCTTTTAAATTATCTATTTCGACAGAGAAACTGAAATCCGAACTGTAACTTAGTGCATTAACCATATAATCATACGAGATGTCAGTACCTTTGGAATTCACGCGGGAAAAAATGTTTACAGCATCCGATAAACTTGCTTCTGAAATTTCCACGACAGCCAGTTTATAGTCAATCAGCGTACGCGAAAATGCATCAGCTCTATCCAAATACATATCAAGTTGCTCATCCTTACAATATGGTTCTATATATTTTCGAGAATACTGTCTGAAATCGCTTGTACTCATCAATATATGGACTGGTACTTGATAAGGCTTTGGGGTATAGCGCAAATAGACAAAATTTTCCTCTTCAAGATCGAAATACAAGTTGTAAAGAGAGTCCCTGTCGATTGTTTCGTCAATTTCAAGATTAGCCTTTTGAGCATTAGTCAAACAGCCAAATAAGGAAGATAGCCTTTGATAGCCATCCAGAAGAAATACTTGCTGGGAATAATTCTTTGGTAATTTAAAGCCTCCTACAGATTTTAGTTTATCCCAGTTATAATTGTTTTTGGGTTTCCAGATAAGTAGTGAACCTATAGGATAATTATTCTTAATGCTTTCAAACAAATCCTTGACATCATCTCTTGTCCATACAAAATCTCTTTGGAAAGGAGGAACTTGCAATGCTCCTTGCTGTAAGTCATCCAAGAGTTTTGCCAAGCTTCGGATTTGGGTTTCAATGCCAATATTATAGTTCATATTACAATAGCTTTTGTATGGATTCCACAATTTCTTGCAATTCATTCGGGTTATTTTGTCTGCTAACTCGGTCGTCCAATCTTTTTCTTGTTACAATTGGGTTGCTGAAGTAAGTAGGAAACACCTCTTTAAAAGATCCTTTTTTGGATAGTTGAATGCATTTTTCAAGAGCTTTGAAATGTGCTGGAGTTACGTCGCGATATAAGTTCTTCTGTGCAGGCGGCAAAAGAGGTCTTACAAAAGAATGCTTTTTCTTGTTTTTGTCTTTATTGCTATGTCCTTTCTCATTCTTATCCGCTTTTGCTTTGTTGTCTTTAGATAAATCTCCATAAAATCCACCCGCAATATTCAGGTAGTCTTTCTGTTCGTCAGACAAGGATTTATATGCATTGATCCAGTTTATATTAGCTTCTGTTTGCATTAATTCGATGGCATCATCGGGCATATAATTTTCCATCGACCGTTTGTCGAGGATATGATATTCTACATTCCATTCTTTTAGTTTAGCCACCACCGTTTGATATTTGGAGACTATATCTGTTGGATAACGTTTATCGCCATCCAGTAGTACCCAATATTTTAGGAACTTCGTTTTCTCTTTATAATGAGCTACTTGTGCTTTAATGAACTTTTCCACATTTGTACATCCACCCGCATTGACAAATTGCAGCTCATTGTTTTCTTCTGCAGTCTTTAAGCTTTCTTTGGTTGCGTAAGCTCTGAACAATGCCCGCAAGAAGTGAGCGTCATTCACGCTGTTTTCTACCAGCAAAGAAAGCGGCTGTAAAAGATACATGATAGCTTCTTCACGAGTAAAAATTTTTTTCTTTGTTTCATCCTTGCCGCTTTTACTGATTTGGCAATCGCATTGAGCTGATGAAGTCATTGACTGGGTAAAGGCCAATTCAAAAATCCGAGTCTCGTTATCGTTCAATCCTCTTACGAACTCAGACGACAGAACCTCCGAATCATCTATAAGCAGTTCATAGCTCTGCTTAATTGTGATTAGGTATACCAAGAAGTTCAGTTCAAGTCTCCCTCGGTCATCTTTCGACTCCTCAAAGACATCTTTTGAGATAAGCACCTTCATACCTGACGATTCTTTTGAGCATTATGTAACAATACAGCCTCTTTATACGATTCATTAAATACGTCATCAGGCCAATCACTTACGCTTCCATCTTCTCTGACCTCCACCTTTTCCAGAGAACTTGCACCTGTATCTTCATCATATTTCACGTAGTATAAAGCTAAATCTTTAGGATGTAACTTGTTTGTGGCTACTAATGTGCGGAGTCTCAATATAAAGTTTAACGAATGGGTTTCAACTAATATCTGTTTATTTTTGTCCAAAGATACCTCATTGGCCATAAATTCAGCCATTTCCGCATGAGCTGCAGGATGTAGGTGAGTTTCAGGCTCCTCCAATATGTATTGCCATGGTTTTTCACATGCCTTGGCTATTGCTACAATTTCGGGTAATGATTGTCCGATACCAGCTCCTGTGTCCAGTATATTGTTTCTGACATTCTTATTTTGCAACTCCACAGAATAGCTTGGAGCTCGGGACTGGTCTACTACCACAGCCCATCCGTCAAAGACCTTTTTATACCAATTGGAGACTTTGGTTAGCAGGTTTCCATTCCCAGACACCACATCTGAGATTAAGAACTCATAAGCATTTTCTCCTTTTGTTCCCATCAGAGTATAAACCCCATCATTCAGCCGATAATCACGTAATGGTAACTGTCTTACATGGCCGATATAATCATTTGCTGTTTGAAAGTGTGCTAATGCCTCAACCATCCAATTTTCAGAAATGTTTTTGGGGGTTATTCCCATGAAGGCAATTTCATTTCCTTTCTCATCGGTCATTTTGTGATCATCGTTGCATTGGTAAGAAACATTGTTTCCGTTTGTATCTTTCAGTGACCAACTTTCCAGGTGTGTCTTTTTTTGTTTATCCAGCATATCCACAAAGAAAGAGAATGACAATTCGTCTCCCTCTGTAGAAGTTACGTCAATTGTTGGGGCCCGATTACCTTTGTTATATACTATGTCACGAAACTCGTCACAGAGGGTCACCTCGTTGCAAATTCTGGAAAAAACCTCTTGTGTTTTACATTTCAAGGCACTTTCCACTAGCAATGGCAATTTTAACACTGCACTTTTTCCCGTGTTGTTTTTTCCAAACAACACAGTCATTGGGGCAAGTGTCAAGGTCTGCCGATTGGCAAAAATCCTATAATTGACAAAAGAGATGCTATTTATCATATTAAAAAACTATTCATATAATCGATTTATATTTTAAGGTTTGAACCCCAATTACCTTAAATAATATACAAATATATTCATTAAAATCCAAATAAGACCATAATGGGCGATAAAAAAATGATAAATCCGTTCCATGAAATACTCCTGATATTAGTGCATATTTTGTTTTTCTTCGGAAAAAGCAGAAAATAAGAAAAGTTCCTGTCGACATTTGAAGAGATAAGAAGTCTTTTGCAGACTTGTAAAAAACGCCGAAGCGTTTTGTTTCAAACGCCCTTACGTTTTCCTTCAAACGCCTAAGCGTTTTAGATAAAACGCTTCGACGTTTTGACTAAAACGTTTCGGCGTTTCAGTGCAAACGTTTCGGCGTTTTTTTATGGGCTCTGAGGCAGTGATATGGGGAGATATAATACCGAATTTGTGATATCTGCAAGAAAAAAGATAAATTCTGTTTTACATGAATGAAATATGCCTCTTTTTTTTTGATTATTTTATGTTTTTCTCTTCCTTTTGAAAATCAATCCATTAAAAAACGTTGTTTGACGTTCTAGCAAATTTGTGTTAGTTTCACTAGTTGGAAGAACACAATTTTGCCTGAAAAGAGTTTTGTGGTATTGTTTCTTTGCTTATCTTTGTATCTAGATTCATTCCTATGAAAACGCATATTCATGGGGAAAAGATGAAGAAAATAAGATAGTTTAACTCGTTTAAACTTTTTTATCTATGAAAAATAAAGGCGATGCCTTAGCGCATGAAAAACAGCAAATGGCATGCAACTCACCAAGTGAGAACGTACGCCAGACCAACATAAATTAGAAGCAATATCGATGTCACTGTATAGTTCAGACGTTCCTTCTAAAGCCGGGGGAGGCAATCTTGATAACGGATTAAATCTATTTGGTCCGGAACTAGAAAAACGCGCTGTAGAAAACTCTTCCTGGTGCTATCTGTTCGTTTACTACTCAAAAGTCGATGTGGTAGACAAGATTCTAAGGGAACAATTTCGTACATTTATTCACCGTACCATTATATACAAGCGGGGTAAATCGCATGTGGAGAGCAAGGAAGTACCCACCATTACCGGCCTGATATTCGTGCAGGGGGATATCCTGAAGATACAGTCTTTCCTGAACAGCCGTTTCATCGGTCTGCATTTGGTGAAAGATTGCAGCACGAAGACGGTGGCCGTAATTTCCGACCGTGTCATGCAGTCGTTCATACAGGTGTCCCAGCTTGATTCCCACCGCATTCGTTTCATGCCTCATTCCTTCGACTACTATGCAGAGGGGCATACGCTGGTCAAGATGACCTCGGGTGTACTGGCCGGCATGGAAGGCTATCAGGTACGTATCTCCCGCGACAAATGTTTTGTGACCACCCTTGGCGGCATGACGGTAGCCATCGGTGGCGTGTCGAAGGAAACCTTCGAAGACGTGGACGAGTACATCCGCCAGCGCAGGGTTCAGTTGCGTGAGGAAAGCGGGTCGCTCGACGCGAACCTGACGGTCGTGCAGCAGGAGATAGACAAGTGTTTTTTCTCTCCCGAGAACCGTCTGGATGTGATTTCCATAGCCAGCAGTCTTGATCAGTGGCTGGAAAAGTCGCGCTTGCTTCTTCGGAAGGAACAGTTTGCTGAGGCCACGGAGATTGTGCTTTTCATCCTCGAAGAGATTGGTTCCCGTTTTCAGTCTGCATACGGCAGTCTGGCCGCCGGAAACCTGAAGGAGATGACGGCAGTGTGTGCGGAAGCCGACCGGATATTGGGAGAGATTGCTGCGCATGCCAATGTGCCGGAAGACTTGATGTGTTTTATTGCGGCAGAACGCCAGTCGCTGGTACTTCGCTATTCGTTTTTGCCGATGGAAGAGTAAGAAAAGATGGAGTTGTCTCAAAAAGAAAATACAAAGCGGATTGCCAAGAACACCCTGATGCTGTATGTCCGCATGCTGTTTGGCATGCTGGTATCACTGTATACTTCCCGTGTGGTGCTGCAGGCATTGGGCGTGGAAGATTACGGTATATACAATGTAGTAGGGGGTGTGGTGGCGATGTTCTCCATGATTTCTAGCTCTCTGTCATCGTCGGTAAGTCGTTTTTTAACGTTCGAATTGGGAAAAGGAAACAGGGAAGGTCTGAAAAGAGTCTTTTCCACTTCATTGAGCATTCATGTAGTGTTGGCGCTTGTCATTGTGCTGTTGGGAGAAACCATTGGACTTTGGTTTCTAAACACCCACATGACCATCCCTGAGAATCGTTTGTATGCTGCGAACTGGGTATTTCAGGCATCAATCTTTACGTTTGTCATAAACCTTCTGAGCGTACCGTTCAGTGCGTCTATTGTATCCCATGAACGGATGAGTGCGTTTGCTTATATCGGCATATTAGACATAATTCTTCGGCTATTGATTGTATTGTTCATTGCTTATTCAGGTCTGGCATTCGATCGTCTGATTGTATATGCCTTACTTTTGGTGGGAGTAGTTGGTATCATGCAGGCAATCTATTGGAGTTACTGTACGAGGAATTTTGAGGAGTGCAGGTTCAAATTAAGTTTTGATGTCAGTTATTGGAAAGACATGAGTTCTTTCGCCGGATGGAATTTTATTGGCTGTACGGCGGGGTTACTGAAAGAGCATGGAGTAAACATCTTGCTAAACTTGTTTATGGGACCGATTGTCAATGCGGCTCGTGGAATAGCCAATACAGTGAATAATGTACTAGCTTCTTTTGCAGGTAACTTTATGACAGCTTTGAATCCGCAGATTACGAAATCCTATGCGGCGGGTAATTATGATTACATGTTTTCGCTAGTGGAACGAGGCTCTAGGTTTTCCTATTATATACTTCTGCTGTTTGCCTTGCCCATGCTGTTTGAAGCCGAGTTTGTATTGACTTTATGGTTAAAACACTATCCCGAGCATACCGTTGATTTTGTGCGGCTTATCCTGATAGTAACCATGTGCGATATATTGTCAAATACATTGATTAATTTAAAGTCTGCAACTGGAAATATACGTAATTACCAGATTGTTGTTGGAGGTATGCTTTTGATGAATTTTCCTTTGTCGTATTTTTGTTTGAAACTAGGTTGTCCCCCTGAATCAACTTTGGTTATAGCTTTACTGGTTGCTGTTTTATGCTTATTTTTGCGACTTTTCTTTTTACGTAAAGTTGCAGGATTTTCAATAAAACGTTATTTATATAAAGTTTGTGGAAATGTGTTGGGGGTAACTTTAGTTGCTGCTATTATACCTGCATTACTGTATTTACATATGTCTGATGGCATTGTGCGATTTTTGTTTATGTGCATCCTTACAACTTTATGTTCGTTTGTTTCCATTTATTTTATAGGATGTAGTAAGAATGAGCAGATATTTATAAGAGAGAAAATTTCCTTGTTTAAGAGAAAAATCTTTTAGAATTTGTGGGTTTATTCTGTATTTATGGTGTAAGGTAATATTATTCTGTAAGTAGAATTTAATATGGTGGAATTAGCTAGTAAAGAAGTTTGTACAGGATGTAGTGCTTGTGCTTATGTATGTCCTAAAGGATGTATTTCATTTAAAAGTGATAAAACTTATGATATAACATATCCTATAATTGATCAGAGTCAGTGCATTAATTGTGGAAAATGTCGGAAAGTTTGCCCTGCGTTAAATCCGTTAGAAGGTGTTATACCTTTGGGAGCTTATGCAGCATGGAGTTTAGATCAAAAAGAGAGGCGTACCAGCGCTTCGGGAGGAATTGCCACAGAAATTTATAAATATGCTCTTGAAGCTGGATGGAGCATTGTTGGAGCTGCTTTTTGCGAGGATTTTAAAGTTTGTTTGAAATTAGCTAATAATAAGGATTCGATCAAGGAATTCAAGAATTCTAAGTATGTGTTTAGTTCTGTAGCTGATGTGTTACCGAAAATAGCTCAGAATTTAAAATCCGGTGGTAAAATTATTGTTATTGCTTTGCCGTGTCAGATAGCTGCAATTCGGAAAATATTTCATAAGGATTTAGATAATCTTTTATTGGTGGATTTGGTTTGTCACGGCATTATGCCTTATGTATATTTAAAGCAGTACATAAGTTATATGGAGAAGTTGTACCATAAAAAAGTAAAAAGGCTTACATTCAGGGATCCAGAAGGTGGAACACAAAATTACTTTTTATCATTATACGATCAAGAAAAAAAATGTTTCTATTCCAGTAATAAATTAAACGATTCATATCAATTTGCATTTCATCGTATGGTGGCTTATCGAGAGAATTGTTATCATTGTTATTATGCTAATAATAGACGAATTTCTGATATTACATTAGGAGATTATAAAGGGTTAGGTGTGTGTGCTCCGTGTACTTTTTCAAACGAAAAGGTGAGTTGCATATTGGTTAATACTGAAAAAGGCAAGAAGTATATTGATAGATTAATTGAGAATAAGTTAATTGAAGCTGAAAATCGTCCGATTGAAGAACCAATTAAAGGCGACTCCCAACTACGTCATCCTTCAGTAAAATCATTTTCACGTCTGTTATGGGAAAAAAAATATAACGGTGATTTTGTGAATGTTACTCAATACGTTTATAGGATATCAAAATATAGGGACTCCCTGCTTTGGGTATGTCACTTACCTAAACGAATATTTAGAAAAATATTGAGGATTCTTTATATAAAAAAATAAGTATAAATGAGGATTGGAATTATTACTGTCCATAGAGCATACAACTATGGCTCTGTTTTGCAGTGTTATGCTTTACAAGAATATTTAAAGCGTTTAGGTCATGATGTTTGGGTGATAGACTATCGCCAACGGTGGACCGAAGCTGTATATAAACCATTCAGTCTATATTATATCTGGCAACTTATTAAACGACATGATATTCATGCCGTCATCGGTTATTGGAGAGGGAGAAGGGGAAGGCGTAATTACTGTAATACTGCAAATAAAATCTTTCGTTCATTTTGCTCTAAAAATTTGCATCTAACATCTTCCTGTAGGCGTAAGATCCCACAAAATTTTGATGCATATATTATCGGAAGTGATCAACTCTGGTCATATCAATGTGTTGGTGGGGAGGATAAAATCTATTTGGGCAAATTTAAACGCCCTAAGAACAGTAAACTAATTGGGTATGCGATAAGTTCTAGTACGAATTCACTTTATAAGATGGGAGGAAAAAAATTAAAGCATGTATTGGCTAACTTTGATAAAATCTCATTACGTGAAAAAAGCAATTCAAAGATAGTTGAACAATTAACAGGTGTTTCATTACCAATAACCATAGATCCTACATTATTGGCAGATGAAAGTATTTGGAGTTCTATGATAAATTCCGAAAAATGGAGCAAGCGTGATTATATTGTTACTTATCAAGCTCGTCCGGTTGCAGGTAATCCTACTTATTTATATGATAAAGCTTCTATAATGGCTTTGCAAAAAGATGACACAGAAATTATAGATTTGAGTTCAATGACATATTCTGTGGAAGATTTCATTTCATCTATAAAATATGCAAAGTGTGTATTTACGACTTCATTTCATGCTGTAGTGTTTTCTATGTTAATGGAAACTCCATGTTATGCCGTTTGTTTAGGAGATGGATTGGATGTTCGTTATGTTGATTTTTTAAAGAATATCGGCTTGGAAAAAGAAATTGTTGATATTGATTTTGTTCCTACTTCTCTTGATATCGATTTTACGATAGTAAAAAAGAAATTGGAGACTTATAGGAAACAGTCACAGGATTTCTTAGATTAATGAATGTATTAGGAATATTATTAATCCGACTTGTGATAATTGGGAACTATTATTGATAGATATGGGGAGTACAGATAGATTAGGTTTAATTTGTGATGAATGGGTACAAAAGGATTTACGGATTAAAGTTTTATTTAAAACTTATTCATGAGATGTTGACAAAGAAGAATCTTTTCGTAATTATTTAGTTTATTCTTGGTTACGTGTCGCATGGGGTGTAAAAAGATTTGGTAAATGCTATAATATATCCTGAGAATCTAACTGTTTTGATTTCATTTTATGTGTTGTTCTTTATAGTCATAAAGTTATAAGAATAAAGAAATCCTTTATATAGTTATAGAAGGACTGCTTGTGTATTGAAATTATATAGTTAAATTAATTAGGGTTGTATTTTTCTTGATATCCTGAATTTAACAGAATATTAATAATTGTTTTTTATTCATAATTATGTTTGAAGATATTAAAATATCAGTAATAATACCGATATATAATGTGGAAGTTTATATTGCTCGTTGTGCAGAAACATTGATGAAACAAACTTTAAAAGAAGGAATTGAATACATTTTTGTGAATGATGCCACTAAAGATAACAGTATAGCAGTCCTTCAATCGGTTCTAGAAAAGTATCCTTTAAGGAAGGGGCAAATAAAAATTGTTTCTCATAAATATAATCAGGGTTTACCTGCAGCCCGGAATACAGGCTTAGCATTAGCTAAAGGAAAATATATTTATCATTGCGATAGCGATGATTATGTTGAATATGATGCGTTGGAATGCCTTTATAAAGTTGCAGTTAAGAATAATGCAGATATAGTATGGTGTGATTATTCAGAACTTTATCCGAACGCTGAGAGAAATAAAAAACAACCTTCATTTGATTCCTCAATGGAGGCTGTAAAGGGTATGCTCACAGGAAAAATGGAATATAATGTATGGAATAAGTTAGTAAAGCATGATTTGTATATAAAAAATAATATAGAATTTCCTAAAGGTTATCCGATGGGAGAGGATTTAACTATGATAATGCTATTTGTGAATTCTCAAAAGGTTGTTCATGTTCCTATAGTTTTATATCATTATGATAGAACCAATCAAAATGCCATGACATATTCTATGTCTGAAGAAAAACAGAATGTTTTGACGCACAATGTTGCAATGGTTGAGAGTTATTTGTGTAGGAAATATGGTAATTCATTAATGCTAGAAATAGCAACCCTTAAATTGAATTTGAAATGGCCTTTTCTTATTTCTACAGATAAAATAGAAGTTTATAAAAGATGGAATAAGTGGTTTCCTGAAGCCAATGAATATATAACCCGACAGTCTGTTAGCGGCAGAATAAAAGTATTAGAATTGTGCGCTTCCAAAAAGCAATATTGGATAATTTGGTTACATTATTGGCTAGTTGTAAGGTTGTATTATAAGGTCTTTGGTAAGTAGTTTATGTAACATTTTTTATTTTATACACACTAGTTATTTATTTGTGGATGGTGGTCATGTTGTCGCTTTCTGTTATATTGCTATACTTTTATTTTTGTTGTTTTTATGATATTATTATCAGGTTGTCATTGATAGAAAGTAAATTGTTCTTTATTATAAAGAATTTTTTATGTTAACATTTTTACGGTATTATTTATTATATTGTAAATGGTGTAATATTAATTACTTAGCTGTTTTTTATTAATCACTTTTATGTTGACATTGTTATTTGGCGATATTGAAGGTCTATAATATTTTGAAAAGATGTTACACAAGTATCAAGAAATTATACGTTTCTGCATAGTAGGTACTTTAGCTACAGGCATTCACTATGGGGTATATTTATTGTTGAACCAATTAATTTTGGTGTGGCTTGCTTATTCTATTGGATATGTTGTAAGTTTTATATTTAATTTTTATTTAACGAGTGTATTTACTTTTAAATCAAAAGCGACAATAAAAAAAGGTATAGGTTTTATTTTTTGTCACTTGGTTAATTATATTTTGCATCTTTTTTTCCTTTCCTTTTTTATATGGATGGGAGTTGGAAAAAATTATGCACCTATTCCTGTATATTTAATCGTAATACCGATTAATTTTTTGTTAGTTCGATTCGTATTTAAGACAAAAAAATTATGAAGAAAATATCTATATTAGTACCTTGTTACAATGAAGAGGCTTCATTACCGATGCTTTACTCAGAATTGGTAAAAGTCATGAATTTGTGTGATTCTTATGACTGGGAAGTTCTATTCATAAATGATGGATCCTGTGATAATACTCTATCTGTTATCAAAGATTTACGTCGAAAAGACATGAGAATATCGTACGTGGATTTATCTAGAAATTTTGGAAAAGAAAATGCCATGTTAGCAGGTTTTGATTATGTTACGGGAGATTGTATGGTGATTATGGATGCAGACTTGCAACATCCACCACACGTAATCTTGAAGATGTTGGAAAAATGGGAAGAAGGATATGAGGATGTTTATGCTAAAAGGATAACACGAGGAAAGGAATCATGGATTAGGAAAAGAGCGTCATTATTGTTTTATTCATTATTGCAGAAAACGACGAGAATTGAAATTCTACAAAATGTTGGAGATTTTAGATTATTAGATAGATGCTGTATTGAAGCACTTAAGTCTTTAAGAGAATCTGAAAGATATACAAAAGGAATGTTTTGTTGGATTGGCTTTAAAAAAACATCTGTGGATTTTGAACAGAAGGATAGGGTGGCTGGTAAATCAACTTGGAATTATTGGAGTCTTTTTAATTTAGCAATAGAAGGTATAACGTCTTTTACGACGACACCTTTACGCTTTTCTTCAATATTAGGATTTATAATTGCAATTTTTTCTTTTGTATTAATGCTTTTTCATTTTATTAAAGCGTTGATTTGGGGTGATCCAATCCAGGGATTTCCAACATTGGTAGTATTAATACTTTTTCTAGGTGGTATTCAGCTATTGTCCATAGGAATCTTAGGTGAATATTTAGGGAGGGTATTTAATGAGTCAAAGCATCGCCCTGTTTACATAGTTCGAGAATATAATGGTGAAAAAAAATGATAAAGATGAATAATGTAAAGATTGCGCGTCAAGACTTAGTGTTTTTTATTATTGTATTTATAGCTTTTTATCTGTTAGATAGATTTAGTCCTTTTATAGCAGATGACTATTCTTATAGATTCTTTTATGATGAAGGCATTGGGAAACTAAAAGTCGTCAATTCTTTGAAAGATGCGATTGTTTTTCAAGCTCATGATTATATGACGCATAATGGTAGATTTATAGTCCATACTTTGACGGCTTATTTCTGTGGAAAATTAGGAGTAGAATGGTTTAGAGTTATAAATGCTTTGATATTTGTTTTGTTTGTTTATGGTGTATTAAAATTGATAAGGAATGAATCGGGAAGAAGAAATATTGATAAGTATTTGATTGCTTTTGTGTTGTTTTTGTTTATGCCTTGTCCCGGTATGATATGGTTGGGGTCCATTGCTATGTGTATTAATTACTTGTGGACTGCATGTGCCATAATTTATTTTATGATATTATTTAAAATTATTGTAAACAACAAGAAAGCTTACAATATAACAACAAAGATGCTGATTTTTTTTGTCGGTTTATTTGTTGGTAGTTTACAAGAGAGTTTCTCATTAGGTATAAGTGCCGCTTTATTTTTTTATTATTGTTTTCACATTAAAGAGTTCAAAAATTCTGTGTTTTATGTTGTCGTAGGATTTTGGTTAGGAACATTGATTGTTACTTTTGCGCCTGGAAATTTTGTAAGGTTAGGGGAGGTTAATAATTTAGAAGGTGGATTTACTCTGTTAAAACTGTTGTCACATTTTTCACAGGTTATTTTTAATGCTAAATTATTTGTAATATTGTGTTTTTCATTGTTGGTATTATTGATTAAAAGTAAATCTGATTTTATAAAATTTATTTCACGAAATAAAATCTATGTCTTAACAATTCTTTTTTGTGTAATGGTTTCTTTGGTTATATTTTCAGGGGAGCGTCAAGTTACGTGCATTGAATTGTTCTCTTTGATTTTAATAATTAAATTACTTTATAAGTGCTGCTCTAACTTTATAGAACATCGTTATAGATGGATAAATTCGTTTTTTATCATTTTGTTTTGTGCTTTTTATGTACCTATTTATAATAACAGAGCATTTGCTTATGATACACTTGAAGCTTTATATAAGCAGCCTGTAATTGAAAAAACTATTGTATTTCCAGAATATTGGGATCATATTCGGAAGTTGAATGGGAATTATTTTGGAAGTAGGTTTACGCAAAGATTAGATTTTAGTGAAAAATGGATGTACCTTTCATTTTCGAATTATTTATCAAATGGAGAGAATAGTCGATTGGTAACAGCTGTTTTATGTGAAAATAAAAAGAAGATTGTGGAGAACTATGAGAAATACAATGTTGATGGGTATTATTATAGTAAACAATATAAATATTTTGTGGTAAGGGATTCTATAGATACAGCGGTTGACTCCTTTAAAGAATATTATATGCCATCTACTGTATTAGGGAAAATAAAGCGATTGGTATTAAATCATGATAAAATAAATACTAGAGAGACACAGATTTCATCTTATTTTGATAATCATTCTTTTAGATATTATCTTCTAAATGAGCGTTCTTACAAAATCCAACGCGTTTCTCTTAATGAATAATTACTTTTAAAATTATAAGAAGTATGCCTAAAATATCAATTGTAGTACCTGTCTATAATGCTGAAAAATACTTACCTTCTTGTGTAAATAGTATATTAGCGCAAACTTTAAACGATATTCAAATAATTCTTGTAGATGATGGAAGTAAGGATAACTCTGGAAAGATATGTGATGATTATCAGAAACAAGATAAAAGGATAAATGTAATACATCAAAAAAATAGTGGTGTAATGAAAGCGCGAGCTGAAGGAGTACGTGTAGCTAATGGTGAGTGGGTTTGTTTTATAGATGCAGATGATATGGTAGCTCCAGATGCATTGGAATGTATGTATTCATATATTGCGAATGATATTGATATTGTAGTATTTGAGAGCCCAATAAATGCAAGTTATAATGCGCAGGAATATATACAGTTATTATTTAAATTTCAACTTTTAGCATTATGGGGGAAGCTTTATAGGCGTAATTTACTGAATGATTATGCACTGTCTGTACCAGCTCAATTCAAGGTGGGAGAAGACTTTATATGTCAGTTGCGTATATTATGTATGGTAAAAAGTAAGATACGGCTTTGTTCTGAAAGGAAATACATTTATAATGAAAATAATCCTGCTAGTGTTCAGAAATCTCATCGAAAGTCATATGAATATGAAATGGCTATGTTAAGTGAGGTGGCAGATATTATGGATAAAATGAATTTAGTTGATGAGCAGGCAAAAATCGCTTATTTAAAATGGAGAATAGTTTATTTAGGAGGTATGATAGGTTTATGCTATTCGGTAGATTATAAGAGTAAATGGGTGATAGAACTGGAAAATGAATGTAGAAATTATTCTTTGTCTGGAAAAGATTCTATGATAATGAATGCTATTCATATTCCATTTTTACGTTTGTTCTTGATTCTAGAGAAATTTATAAAAGGGAAAGGTAGATGGTTAATTAATAAGTTTAGGTAAATTTATTGTAAATCATATTGATGTCTAGAATAGTATATTTAGATTATACAAGAGGCTTTGCTATATTATTGGTCATTGTCGGGCATTTGATACAGTTTAATTTCCAGTCTGGATTAAATAATAGATTGTTTGATATTATTTATAGTTTTCATATGCCGTTATTCTTCTTTATTAGTGGATGTGCTAGAGGAATTCATAACAAAAATTCTTCGACGGTGTTTGAGTTCTGTAAAAAAATATATTGTAGATTTTGTTCATTAATTGTGCCTTCTATTGCGTGGACAGTAATAATACCATATTTCTTTTCACGTAAGTATGAGCTAGGACTTACTCAAATCTCAGGATATTGGTTTCTAAATGTGTTGTTTGTCATTGTGGTTATATGGGATATCGTTTTATATATTGATGATAAGAAATATTTAAACAGATATTTATATCCATTAGTGATTATAGGGATTACTTCTCTTTTTATTTTTGGGGTTAAACGTATTCCTATATCATATTTTTTAATGTATGTGATTGGATTTTATTTTCAGAAGTATAATTGTTTGACAAGACTAAAACCAATTTTTTATTCGTTATTCTTTTTAGTATTTTGTTTGTTCTCTGGTTATTTTGATTATGGAGAAACAACAATGGGAGATCCAAATAGAGTTTGGTTACAATTTCCTTTATCTATTTGTGCTAGTCTTGCATTGTTAAAGTTCTTTTCTATGTGCGAATTAAAGGGTTATAAAATATTTCCTATATTAGGGTTTATAGGAAGGTATACATTAGGTATTTACCTTTGTCACTTTTTTCTTATTCATATCCCTTTTGTTGCGGGAATAGTGAATGAATGTAATTTATTAACTCAATTTGTAGGGCTGTTGCTTCTATCTTTGAGTATTGCCTTAGTGTGTATAGGAATTCAGAAAGTGATAGAAACCTATCCGTTTTTACATAAGATTATGTACGGAAAATAAATGGAGTAATTGTCATGAAAGTGATTGTGAATATGGCCTGCGGATTAGCCAATCGGATGTTTCAGTATAGCTATTATCTTTTTTTGAAACAAAAGGGATATGATGTGCAGGTAGATTTTTATCAGTCTGCAAAATTGGCTCATGAGAAAGTAGCATGGAATGATATCTTTCCTGAAGCTAAGATTGTGCAGGCATCCTCTTTAGAGGTTTTTAGATTAGGAGGAGGAACGGATCTTTTTTCGAAAATTCGTAGGAACTATTTACCGTTCCTTTCTGGAGTAGTAAGTATGCCGACTGCTTTTGATGCAGAGTTGCCTGTCAATAGCAGAAAAAGTCAATATATAATTGGTGTATTTCAAAATGCGAAGATGGTAGAGGACGTGGAAGAGGAGGTGAAACGTTGTTTCACATTCCAGCCTTTTGTCGATGAAAGGAATCAGAAGCTCGAAAGAGAGATGGAAGCTTGTGAGTCGGTGGCCATACATGTCCGGAAAGGAAAAGACTATATGCAGCGGGTGTGGTATCGGAATACTTGTCCGGTAGATTATTATAAAAAAGCTGTGGAGGTGATAATGAATAAGGTGAGCAATCCGAAATTTTATGTCTTTACGGATAATCCGGAATGGGTAAAGGAAAATTTTAAAGACATGGAATATACGCTGGTGGAAGGAAACCCGCCCAGTGGTTGGGGAAGTCATTTTGACATGCAGTTGATGAGTGTGTGTAAACACAATATCATTTCGAACAGTACCTACAGTTGGTGGAGTGCGTTTTTAAATACTCATTCTGGGAAAATTGTCATTGGTCCTAAAGTGTGGTTTAGTCCAGGGAGTTGTGAAGAATTTACTTCAGAAAGGACGCTTTGCAGAGATTGGTTGGCTGTATAAATGAAGAGATCTATGGAATATAAAGTATCGGTAATTATTCCTATATATAAGGTAGAAAAGTTTATATCTCGCTGTGCTGAATCATTGATGGCACAGACATTGGAGGGAGTGGAATATATTTTTGTGAATGATGCGACTCCAGACCATAGTATGGAAATGCTTCAGAATGTATTAGATTCTCATCCGGAAAAGAAAGTGACAATAGCCACGCATGAGATAAACAAGGGATTGCCTGCTGCTAGAAATACGGGATTAGGTTTGGCACAAGGAGAATATATTTTTCATTGTGACAGTGATGATTTTGTGGAGCCGGATATGCTAGAGACTTTGTATTGTGCAGCGAAGGAGAAAGAAGCGGATATTGTATGGTGTGATTGGTATCTTTCGTTTGAAAAGAATGAGAGATACATGAAGCAACCTTCTTTTGATACACCTGAGGCGGCGTTAAAAGCCATGTTAGGGGGAGGAATGAAATATAATGTCTGGAATAAATTGGTGAAACGCAGTTTGTACACGGATAACCATATTTTGTTTCCTGCCGGATATGGAATGGGAGAGGATATGACGATGATGTGTCTCTTTGCCTATGCAAAAAAGGTTGCCTATGTGCCTAAGGCTTTTTATCATTATGTAAAGATGAATACATCGTCTTATAGTCAGGCTCATTCTACTCGTTATTGGGAAGAATTAAAGCATAATGTAACCAGAACGACAGAAATGCTTCAAGCAATTTATGGTAGTTCTTTGGACCAAGAAATTGCTTTTCTGAAGTTGGAGGCAAAATTTCCTTTCTTGATTATTGGGGATACAAAGCTATACAAGCTATGGAAGGAATGGTATCCAGAAGCAAATCAGTATATTTTGCGGAATAAAAATATATCCTCTCGGAATCGTATGCTGCAATGGTTTGCTTGGAAGAATCAATATTGGTTGGTGTGGTTGTATTATCAATTGGTATGTCGTGTAGTATATGGAATCTTATATAGATAATTTATAGTAGTATGAATAGAATTTTGATAAATATATTTTCCGTCATAATTACGTCCATGTATTTTTTCCCTTTTGAATTTCTTTTTTTACCAGGGATTAATACAAAAATGATGTTAGCTGGGGTGGGTTTGATTATATTAGGAAAAAGGCTGGCACAGCAAGGGATGGGAAAGATAGACCGAGACTTCTTCTTTTTATCTTTATTGGCATTTGCTATATCTTTAATTAGTTTGATAACTATGACAGTAAATGAAACAAAAGATGATTCTTTTTTGACCTATTTTATATCTATGTGGGTTTGGATGGGGGGAGCATATACTGTCATAAGATGGTTGAAAATGGTTTATGCTCATGTGTCTGTTGAATTGGTATGCAACCATTTAATTGCGGTCTGTGTAGCCCAATGTATAATTGCTTTTATGATGGACGTGTATCATCCCTTGCGAGATTTCGTAGATGGTTTTCTTGGAGGAGAAGGATTTATGGGAAAAACAGAGGGGCGACTGTATGGAATTGGTGCAGCTTTGGATGTAGCGGGTCTTCGCTTCGCTGCAGTATCTGTAATGATAGGTTATTTATTGTCTAAAACGAGCCAAATGAGTGAAAAGAAAGTTATAATATATATATTATCTTTTTTGGTAATTGCTGTTATTGGGAATATGATGTCTCGTACAACAACATTAGGAGTTATTTTAGCATTAATCTATTGGTGCTATTCAAGTTTTATACTGCGTCAGTACACAGAAAATAAGAGATTGTGGATTTGGCTAGGTGGAATATTGTGTGTGGTTTTACCTTTCGTTATATACTTGTATAATACAGATACAACCTTTTATAAGAATTTACGTTTTGCATTTGAAGGATTTTTTTCCCTTTGGGAAACAGGAAAATGGGAAGTTTCTTCAAATGATATATTATTGAAATCAATGGTCGTATTTCCAGAAACTTGGCATACATGGATTATTGGGGATGGATATGCTGCAAATCCTAGTATAGGTTCTTATGCTGATCCTTATTATATAGGACCTACTTATGGTGGATATTATATGGATACAGATATTGGTTATCTGCGTTATATCTTTTATTTTGGTGTGACAGGAACTCTTGTATTTATTGGTTTTATGTTGAAAGCTGCATTAATCTGTATAAATCGCTTCAAAGGATATAAGATGATGTTTTTAATGATATTGCTGGTGAATTATATAGGATGGTTTAAGGTTTCTACAGATATTTTCCTTGTTTTTGCTATTTTCTTGTGCGTCAGTTTGGAAGAGGAAAAAGAGGCAGAAGAATATAGATTGTCAGAGTCTAAAATTGGTATGGTATGAAAATCATTTATTGCACTCATTCCACATACAATCCTGGCGGGATGGAACGTGTACTTTTAAATAAGGTAACGTACTTTTCTCAGCTTCCGGGATGGGAGGTCTCTGTGGTGACTACCGACCAGCATCAGCGTCCTCCTTTTTATCCGTTTCCGGAAAAGGTGCGGATGACGGATTTGGGGATTAATTATTCGGAGGATAATGACAAGGGGACCTGGAAGAAAATTGTGGGATACCTCCGCAAGAGGAAGGAGCACAAACGGAAACTGACGGCCTTGCTGGAAAGGGAAAGCCCGGACATCGTGGTGTCGCTTTATCCGTCGGAGTCGTCTTTTATTCCGGAAATAAAGGATGGCAGCAAGAAGGTACTGGAATTGCACTTCAACAAATATTTTCGTTTGCAGTATGGACGTAGTGGCATTATTGGTTGGATTGACCGCTGGCGTACCCGACAGGATGAACGGATTGTCCGTCGGTTTGACAAGTTTGTGGTGCTGACCAATGAGGACCGGGGCTACTGGGGAAATCTGCCGAATATCGAGGTGATTCCCAATGCGGCCATGCACGTGAGCGACCGTTATTCTGACGTAGAAAACAAACGGGTCATTGCGGTGGGACGGTTGGATTACCAGAAGGGGTTCGACCGACTGATTCAGGCCTGGCAGAGGGTGCAGTCTACGGGGCGGTTCAAGGACTGGACACTGGATATTTTCGGACAGGGGGAATGGCAGGAGATGCTTCAGCAGATGATAAATAAGGCAGGTTTACAATCCGCCGCACGAATCAATCGTCCTACAAAACAGATTGGTGAGGAGTATGTGAAGAGTGACCTGCTGGTGATGAGTTCGAACTACGAAGGGTTTCCGATGGTGATGATTGAAGCGATGGCTTGCGGATTGCCGGTGGTGTCGTTTGACTTTAAATGTGGACCAAAGGATATCATCCGTCAGGGAGAAAACGGTCTGTTGGTGCACAACGGGGACGTGGACGGATTGGCGGATGCCATGATGGAAGTGATGGCGGATGACGATTATCGGAAAATGCTTTCGGAGAATGCAAAAGCGGTGGTAGATACGTATTCGGAACAGGCGGTGATGGCCCGGTGGCTGCGTTTGTTCGAAGAACTGACAAGAAGATGAAGAAACTATTACAGATAAATCCGGTGTTGCGGCAGAATACATCGACAGGCCGCATCATGCAGGAAATTGGGGAATTGGCTGCCCGGCATGGCTGGAAGACATATATGGCTTACAGCAAGGGACGCGACGGCATCCGGGAGTGCCAGTCGGAGATTGTGCCGGTGGGCAACAAGTGGAGTACGCTCTGGCATGGAGTGGAAACCCGTTTGTTCGACCGTCACGGGCTGGCATCGAAAGGGGCTACGCGGCAGTTTGTGAAAAGGATGGAGGAAATTCAACCGGATGTGGTGCATATTCACAACATTCATGGGTATTTCCTGAATTATCCGATTTTGTTCGATTACCTGGCCGGGAGCGGCGTTCCGGTAATCTGGACGGTGCACGACTGTTGGCTGTATACAGGGCATTGTTATTATTATTCATTTGCGAGATGTGACCGATGGAAAACGGGCTGTCACGACTGTCCGCAGAAGAAGGAGTTTCCGGCTAGCTGGCTGTTCGACCGTTCGCGGCGGAACTTTGCCGACAAGCGGGAGGCCTTTACGCGGCTGGGAAAGGACCAGCTTACCATCGTGCCGGTTTCGGAATGGATAAAGGGGGAGATGCAGCAGTCGTTCCTGAAGGAGTATCCTTTTCAGGTGATTCACAACGGAATCAATACGGATGTGTTCCAGGTGTACGACGCCGGGGAAGTCCGTCGCCGGTATCAGCTGGAAGGGAAGCGCATCTTTTTGGGAATGGCCAGCATCTGGAGCCGTGAAAAGGGGTTGTACGACTTTATTCAGATGGCCGACATGCTGAATGCAGAAGAAGTGATTGTGCTGGTGGGCGTGAAACCGGAGGAGCGGAAGCTTTTGCCGGGAAACGTCGTAGGAATAGCACGGACGGAGAATATCCGTCAGCTGGCAGAGCTGTATGCGGCGGCTGAGGCTTTTGTCAATCCTACCTGGCAGGATAATTATCCGACGGTGAACCTGGAGGCGATTGCCTGTGGCACACCGGTGGTGACGTATCGCACAGGGGGAAGCGTGGAAGCGGTGACCGTGGAAACGGGGTGCATCGTGGAACAAGGTGACGTGAGGGGGCTGCTGGAAGCGGCCCGCGCCATAACCCGGCGGGGAAAGGCGTTTTATCAGGCACCGTGCCGGGAATATGCGTTGAAGCATTTCCGGAAAGAAGACCGATACTTGGATTACCTGGATTTATATGAAAGGAAAATCCGAAAAGGATGATATGACAAAAAGGTTGGTATGAAGAACAAAGAACTGAAAATTCTACAATTAGGTAAGTTTTACCCGGTGAGAGGCGGGGTGGAAAAAGTGATGTATGATTTGATGGTAGGACTGTCGGAACGCGGAGTGGACTGCGACATGCTGTGCGCGGCCTGGGAAGGGGAAGACAGTGTGACGCAAGTCAACGGACATGCCACGCTGATGTGCTGCAAGACGTTGCTGAAAGCGGCGGCTACGATGATTTCACCGGCCATGATTTTCAAACTGCGGAAGATATGCCGCGGATACGACATTATCCACGTGCATCATCCGGACCCGATGGCGGCGCTGGCGTTGTTTCTTTCCGGCTACAAAGGAAAGGTTGTCCTGCACTGGCACAGCGACATCCAGAAACAGCGCTTTTTGCTGCAACTCTACAAGCCGTTGCAGCAGTGGCTGATTGCGAGAGCGGACCGGATTGTGGGGACTACCCCGGTGTATCTGGCAGAATCTCCCTTCTTGAAGGGGGTGCAGACCAAAACGGTGGCTTTGCCCATCGGAGTGGAGCGGATATGCCCCTCGGAAGAAGGAGTGGAAGCGATGAAACAACGGTACGCAGGAAAGAAAATCGTGTTTTCGCTGGGAAGACTGGTTCCTTACAAGGGATACAAGTATTTGGTGGAAGCGGCCCGTTACCTGGGCGATGACTATGTGGTGTTGATTGGGGGAACAGGACCGTTGAAGGACACACTGGAGGCTGAGATCGAGCATCTCGGACTACGGGGAAAGGTAGAGCTTTTGGGAAGGGTTAGTGAAGAAGATCTTCCTTTATATTATGGAGCTTGCGAGGTGTTTTGCTTGAGCAGCGTGCAGAAAACCGAGGCTTTTGCCATTGTGCAGATTGAGGCCATGTCGTGCGGCAAGCCGGTGGTGGCTACGAAGATTCCCCAGTCGGGAGTGTCGTGGGTAAACCGGGACGGAGTGTCGGGCATCAACGTGGAACCGGAAGACGCCAGGGCACTGGCCGAGGCTATCCGGAAGGTGACCGGCGAGGGAAGTCGGTACAAAGCATTTGCGGAAGGGGCATTCAAACGCTATCAGGAACACTTTACGAAAGAAAAGATGATAGAAAACTGTTTGAAGATTTATTTGAATTACTATGAGCAATGAAGAAGTGAGAGCTATGTTATTATCGAATGACCATGCGACTGAAAAGAAAGGGGGCTACAAGGATGCAATGTCGCCGGTAGCTTGTTGGGTAAAAAGGGGATTTGACGTGACGCTGAGTCTGATGGGACTGGTTGTCTTTTCTCCTGTGATATTGGTTATCGGGGCGTTGATCAAGCTGGAAGACCATGGACCTGCCATTTTCAAGCAGGAACGGGTGGGTTATCGCGGAAAGACGTTTATGCTGTATAAATTCCGTTCGATGAAGGTGACGTCGGAAGCAGACGGGATTCCGAAACTTTGCCAGAAGGAGGACGACCGGCTGACGCGGGTGGGACGTTTCCTGCGTGAACACCACCTGGACGAGCTTCCGCAGTTGTGGAACGTGCTGAAGGGCGAAATGAGCTTTGTAGGGCCGCGCCCGGAACGGAAATATTTCGTAGACCAGATTCGGGCCATCAATCCGGATTATGAGCTGTTGTATCAGCTGCGGCCGGGATTGTTTTCGCCGGCTACGCTTTACAACGGCTATACGGATACTATGGAAAAGATGCTGGAACGCTTGCGGATGGACTTGAAGTATTTGGCTACGCGTTCGTTGTGGCTGGATTTGAAGATTATCTTTCTGACGGTGGCATATATTTTGCTGGGAAAGAAATTCTGAAAAATAGTATGAATTAATTTGATTACAAAAAACAAGATGGAGACAATGAGACCGAAACCGGACTTGCAGTTGCGCAAGATTGGCAGTCAGTATATGATTGTGGATACTTGCCACGGAAGTGTGAACATGACGAAAGTGTTTGAACTGAATGAGACGGCGGCACGGATATGGCAGTGGCTGGGCGAACAGGCACTGGATGTGGAAGGGCTGGCCGACAAGTTGTGTGAGGAATATGAAGTGGGAAAGGAACAGGCACGGAAGGATGTGACCCGGCAACTGGAAGAATGGAAGAAGCTCGGACTGGTGCAGTAGAAAAGGAAAAAGCTTTCTGGAATCGGAGGGAGCCGGCGGCTTTGCTGTCGTTGCTGCGTGCCGGACTGTGGGAGCAGATGCCCGATGGCCTTTCGCTTTTCCCTTTGTCGGAAGCGGAATGGGAGGAGGTGTATCTGCTGGCCCGCCGGCAGACGGTGACAGGACTCGTGTGGCAGGGTATCAGTTACTTACCCGACGAGTGGATGCCGCCGGGAAAGGTGCTGGTACGCTGGGTGGCAGTGGTCGACGGCATTGAACGGAAGAACCGTTTGATGAACCGGGTGGTGATGGAACTGCAGGACTGGTTCCGCCGGGAAGGACTGCGGGTGGTGCTGCAGAAAGGCCAGGGGGTGGCACTCTTCTACGAGAAGCCTTTGTGGCGGGAATGCGGCGACATTGATTTCTATTTCCCCGACAAGCAGGAAAGTGAACGGGCGGTGGAGTTGCTGGCCCGGAAAGGGGTGAAGGTACAGCGGGCTGCCGACGGCAGCGTGCATTATCGATGGCGGGGAGTGGAAGTGGAACACCACGTCCGCCTGCTGGACATCTGCAATCCGTGGGCACAGAAATACCTTCGCCACCTGGAAGAGACAGCCGGTTTCCGTGAGGTCAGCTTGTATCAGGGAGGGACGGTGACCGTCCCTGCGCCGGAGTTGAACTTGTTGATGCTGAATGCCCATATCATGAAACATGCCATGGGATGGGGCGTCGGTCTGCGGCAGTTGTGCGACATGGCGCGTGCCTGTCGGGTGCTGGAAAAAGAGGTTGATTCAGAGAAAGTTTGTGAGATGTACCGCCGTGCGGGCATCCGCAAATGGAGCAACCTGCTTTATGCCTTTCTGAAAGAGCAATTGGGATTAGCGGATGAATTTATATATTGTAAATCAGTGAATTATAATTCGACTCCGTTGTCCGAAATTGTGTGGAGGGGAGGAAATTTCGGCTGGCATTCGGAGGAAAGAGTCTGCTCTTCACAAAAAAAATGGAAAAGAAAGTTACAAACTTTTCTTTTTTTCTTGCAGAATGTCAAATTTTCTTGTAAGTTTGTAATAAGAGAATCCTTTTGGACGATTATGGACTTAGTAAGGGGACAAGTGAGATGAGTACTGAATGGTTTTTCTGTGTGGCTGGATTCGTTTTCAGTGTGTCGGTTCCGGCAGAAACGGATATTGAACGGCTGCTGCCTTCGTTCCTGCCATTCAGATGCGAAACAGACAAAGGGGGCAAGCTACTTTTCAGATGGCAGGCTGTGTCGGGACCGGTTCCCGGGAAGGACGAGAAGACCGCCTTGCTGGAAGAAAGCTTCAACGACCTGGGCCATGTGAGTCTGTGGAGGGAGAAAGAGGGGTATCGCATCGATATGCATTACACCGCTCAAAGTCCGCAGCACGTGATGAAAACCAGCCGTGACTTTACCTCTGCCGTAGCCTATATTCAGTGGGAGGATCCATACGTCAGTTGTGTCTGTACTTCACTGCTGAGAATCGTGTATTCGCAGGCGGTGCTTCTGCAGGGAGCGGTGTCGCTTCATGCATCGACAGTATATCAGGAGGGATATGCCTATCTATTTCTAGGGAAAAGCGGTACGGGAAAAAGTACGCATTCGGCTTTGTGGATGAAGCATTTTGGGGGGACAGACTTGCTGAACGATGACAATCCAACGGTGCGTGTGGAAGGCGGAAAAGTCGTGGCCTACGGTACACCGTGGAGTGGAAAAACACCCTGTTACAAGAACCTGTGTTTTCCGGTAGGAGGGATGGTGAAGCTGGTGCAGGCACCGTTCAACCGGTTTACTCCGCTGAAGGAAGTCAATGCGTTTGTCGCTCTTTTCCCGGGATGTGCGGTGATTCGTCAGGACGGGCGTCTGTGCGACGGATTGTATGACACTTTGTCACAAATAGTAGAGCGTGTACCGGTGGGAAGACTGGAATGTCTGCCCGAAGAAGAAGCTGCGGAGGTGTGCCGGGAAGGCATCCGGAACGGTGGAAAATAACTGTGAAAAATAACTGTCTGACTAAAATCAAAACAATTATTATAAAAAGAGAGAAATGAACAAGCAACTTGTATTTTTGAGCTTACTGTTTGCCTTGCTGTTGTCTTCGTGTGCTTCACGCAAGAACTTTGTCTATTTGCAGGATATGCAGATGGGCGAAGGTTATCCTATGGATACGAAGCACGAGGCGGTGGTACACCGTGACGACCGGTTGGGCATCGTGGTGTCTTGTAAGAATCCGGAACTGGCCATCCCGTTCAACATCCAGGGTGGAGTCTTCCAGATTGATTCGGAAAGTAATGTATCTTCTTCGGGAGTCGCTTCCGGAAAGGAAAAGGGGTACCGTGTGGATGTGAACGGAGAAATTGATTTCCCGATTCTGGGAAAACTCCATGTGGAGGGACTGACCGTGAGCGAAGTGACAAAACTGATCCGGGACCGGATTGTACAAGGAAACTATATCAAGGACCCGATTATTTCCATTGAATTCCTGAATTTCAAATATACGGTGTTGGGAGCCGTGGGACGCAACGGCACATTCAGTGTGGACGGTGACCGTGTCACTCTGCTGGAGGCCATTGCCAATGCGGGCGATTTGACCTCGAAGGCTCGGATTGACCGGGTGGCTGTAATTCGCGAAGTGGGCAACGAACGGCAGATGTTCATGCACGACCTGCGCAGTACGGATGTGTTTGAATCGCCTTGCTTCTATTTGCAGCAGAACGACATCGTGTATGTGGAGCCGAAGTACCGCAAGAAAGATACGGAGGACCGTGGATGGCAGGTGGTTACGACTTTGCTGTCGTTGGTAACTGCAGTCTGTTCCATTATGTGGGCCACAAAATAACGAATGGTGTGTGAAACTAAACTAAGAAAAGATGCAGACAACGAATAAGAACAGCCAGAGCCTGAACGTGGTAGATTTGACCATGTATTTGGTCTCCAAATGGAAATGGTTTCTGATTTCCATCGTGATATGCGTGGGAGTGGCGTGGTTGAAGTATGCCCGGGCACCTTTCGTGTATTTCCGTTCGGCTACGGTGATTATCAAAGACCCTTCCAACAAAACGAGTACGGCGGGTTTGGACCGATACGACAACTATATTAATAAGGTGAACGTGGCAAATGAAATCCTTCAGTTTCGCTCGAAGGAACTGCTGCGGGAAGTGATTCAGCGGACGCATGCCGATGTGAGCTATCAGGTGAAAGACGGGCTCCGGATGAACGAACTTTACAGCTTGGCCCCAGTAAGCGTCAGTTTTGTGGATGCCACCAAGGAACAGGGAATGGCCTTTACGGTGATTCCACAAAATAAAAAGCAAGTGGTGATTACAGACTTTGCCTCGAAAGAAGACAAGGAAAGTTATACGGTGGCGTTGAACGACACCCTTCTCCTTTCGACGGGAAGAATCGTGGTGACGGCTACCAACTTCTACGGCGACAAGTGGAAGGGACAGAAGGTGCATGTGCGGAAACTGCCGATTGATGCGATGGTGGCTTATTATCAGGGAAATATCGGTATCCGTCAGGAAGAGGACGAGTCTTCCATTCTGACGCTCTCGATGAAGGATGCGTCGGCGGCCCGTGCAGAGGATGTGCTGAACATGCTGATTACGGTGTATAACGAAGAAGCCATCAAGGACAAGAACCAGGTGGCTGTAAATACGGCCGAGTTTATCAACGAACGTTTGGTCATCATCGGGCAGGAGCTCGGTGATGTGGAATCGAACCTGGAAACATTCAAGCGTGACAACCAGGTGGTGGACATCTCTTCTTCGGCTAGTATGTATATGAGCGAAACGCAGAAGTACAACACCGATGCACTGGAACTTGAAACCCAGCTCCGTCTGGCCAGTTACATCAAGGATTACCTGACCGACCCGAAAAAGGAAACCGACCTGATTCCGGCCAATACGGGTATCAGCGACATGAACATCGAGACGCAGATTAACCAATATAATGTGGCCAAACTGAAGCGTGACAAGCTGATTACGGACAGTAGCGAACGGAACCCGGTGGTGGAAGAATTGAACAACTCCCTTCGGGCCCTCAAGCAGAACATCATCCGGGCGGTGGACAACATGATTGTGAGCATCAATGTGAAACTGCGGGACGCACAAAGCCGGGAACAGCAGGCGCAGGTGCGGGTATCTTCTATCCCGACCAAGGAACGCAAGATGTTGTCTATTGAGCGTCAGCAGAAAATCAAGGAGGCCCTTTACCTCTTCTTGCTGAACCGCCGGGAGGAAAATGCATTGTCGCAGGCCATGGCCGACAACAATGCGCGCGTGATTGACAGTGCCGACGGTAGCAATGCACCAATTGCTCCGAGCCGCAACCGCATTTTGCTGTTGGGCTTGCTGGTGGGAATTGCCTTGCCGGGAGCTGCCTTCCTGATGATTCTTTTCCTGGATACGCGTGTACACGGACGGAAAGATTTGGAAGGTGCGGTAAGTGTGCCTTATTTGGGGGAAATTCCGCTGGACAAGGAATATGCTAACCGCAAGAAAGACAGCATGTCGGTGAAAGAACAGGGGGACGACATCGTGTCGGAGGCTTTCCGCATTTTGCGTACCAACATGGCTTTCCTGGCCAAGAAAGACAAACCGATGCAGGTAATCACGTTTACTTCTTTTAATGCGGGTGCCGGAAAGACGTTTATTTCACGAAACTTGGCTATGAGTCTGGCGTATACTAAGAAACGGGTGATTATGGTGGACTTGGATATCCGTAAAGGTACGTTGAGCCGCCATTTGGGACATCACCGGGTGGGCGTCACCAATTATCTGTCGGACAATACGGTCCGCGTGGATGATATCATTCAGAAAGGAGAAAAATTTGATATTATTTCTTCGGGTGCGGTTGCTCCGAATCCGGCTGAACTACTGATGGATGAACGCCTGGACGAACTGATAAGCGAACTGCGCAAGCGGTATGACTATATCATTGCCGACAATGTGCCCGTGGGACTGATTGCGGATGCTACGATTGCCAACCGTGTGGCCGACCTGACCATCTTTGTGGTGCGGGCGGGCAAGCTGGATCGCCGGCAGCTTCCGGATATCGAGCAGCTGTATGAGGAGAAAAAGCTGAAGAACATGGCCTTGGTATTGAATGGCGCCAATCCGGAACGCCATGGCTATGGATACGGCTATGGATACGGTTACGGCTATGGCTATGGTTATGGCTACGGCCATAAGAAAAAGAAAAGTTCAATTTTTAAATCAATATGGAAAAGGTAAAGAAAAGAACAGAGAGTAAAAATCAAAAAATGAGAGAAACAAAGAATAGACTTTATATAGATTAATTTATTATATGACTCATTTTGTGCGTGATTCTGAAGTTGTGTAATCCACAAGCAATAAGAATCACCATA